>JADGAU010000100.1 GCA_015231865.1 Gammaproteobacteria bacterium
AATAAATAAATAAATAAATAAATAAATAAATAAATAAGGCTATTCTGTACTAAAATAATAACAACAAAATATTGATAAACGAAGATATAAATAAATGAATCTATGAAATATCGCGGACGTTTTGCCCCTTCACCCAGTGGACACTTACATATGGGATCTTTATTGGCTGCAGTAGCTAGCTATGCAGATGCCAAACATAATAATGGTGATTGGTTTTTAAGAATTGACAATATCGATACCACTCGCATTAGCCTGGGTTCTGAATCCAGCATTTTATATTCTCTTGAAGCACTTGGTTTTAAGTGGGATGGGCACATACGACATCAGGATAATTACAACCAATACCAGGAAGCATTAAATTATTTACTCAGTCATCAACATGCCTATCCATGTCAATGCAGCAGAAGTGAAATATATAAACTTAATAATCAGGGTATTTATTCAGGCATTTGTAGAAGTAAACGTATCAACATTAATAATTCGGTATCAATTCGTATCAATACCCAAAATAGAGTTAGCCAGTTTAAGGATATTATACAGGGAAACTGTGGTCAAAATCTTGAAGCTCAGGGAGATTTTATTATCCGTCGTTCTGATAAGATTATTTCATACCATTTAGCCGCTATAATTGATGATTATCTAGATAATATAACTCATGTAGTACGTGCTCATGATTTAATTGATTCAAGTTTAAAACAAACTCTTTTACTAAAACACTTGCATTTACCTGTACCAACTTATGCCCATATACCCATTTTAATTAATAATGAAGGCATTAAACTCTCTAAACGCTCTGGTGCCAATGCGGTAACAAATAGTTTGCTTCAATTATATCAAGCAGCAAAGTATCTTGGGCAGCAGCCAGATAAAGCATTACTTACTGCAACTTTTAGAGATTTTTGGCAGGAAATAATTAATAACTGGGACATCCGTCAGGTACCAAAATGTGATAAAATTAGCGAATTATAGTATTTATGGGGCTAAAAAATAATGTCTGAAAATGTCTATTTAGAACAATATAAAGCCGGATTTTATGGTGTCCTGCAATGGGAAGATTTGGATAAACTCTGGCAGTTATTAAACGAAGATAATAAATGGTATGTCTATCAAGTTGGTGAACCCGTTCCCGAAACCGTTTTGAGTCAGGATGAATTTGCCCATTACATTGAAAATTTGGACAAATTATTACGTGAAGAACACTCAGAACGTTATTGCGGCATCGTTTATATTGATCATAAAGAAGCACCAAGTTTTATTAAAATTTATGATCCATGTAATTTGGGCTCCTCTTGTGGTTCTAGTGGTGCACCACCTCCCTTACCTGGCTGGACCATTTCAAAAGCTAAACCATCAAATCTTCAGGTTGCCTTCCCAGTTCCGGCTAAACGAAAACGCTGGTGGCAAAGTTTATTTAATTAGATCAAAAGCTGGGAATGATTGCCTGTTGCGGAAACCCATAGTCCTTATCATAACCAATTCTAACTAGATACAAGCCCTCACCTGAGGCTGTTTTACCGCCCTGACAACGATCTTTAGAGTCTAGTACTTCTTTAGCCCATTCTGGTTCTTTATCGTTATACCCAATGGCACAGAGAACACCAACGATATTTCTAACCATATGATGTAAAAAAGCATTAGCTTCAATATCAAAATAATAATATGAGCCATCTTGATGGATATCTAATTCGTAAATTGTTTTTACCGGGTTATTTGATTGACAATGAACTGTTCGATAAGCATTAAAATCATGTTCACCTAGTAAATATTTAGAAGCTGCAATCATTCTATCTAATTCAAGGGGCCTATTTTCCCAACTAACCAATTTCGATAATATAGCAGGACGAACATCTCTATTTAATAAAATATAACGATAACGTCTTCTTCTTGCACAGAAGCGGGCATGAAAATCTTCATTTAATTGTTTAGCCCATAGTATAGAGATATGCTGTTGTTCAAGATAGCGGTTTGTACCATTTACCCATGCACTGAGTGGGCGCGCAACATCTGTATCAAAATGCATGACTTGTGCCGTCGCATGAACCCCTTTATCAGTCCTGCCTGCAATTTGTGATTGATTTATATCGCTGTCTGCAATAATACTTAGCGCTTTTTCAATATCTTCCTGAACGGATGGGCAATGCGATTGAATTTGCCAACCGCTATAATAGGCGCCATTATACTCAACTCCTAAAGCAATTCTCATATTATATGAAAATATTATTTAGTCATTTCGAGTAATTTTTTTGCTTCTTCCTTTTGAGAGTCATCGCCCTCACTTAATACGGTGTGAATCGCTTTAATAGCAGAATCATTATCACCCATCTCAATATAAGCACGGGCTAAATCCAGCTTAGAACCTAAAGAATCAATATCTTCGTCTTCATCATCTAAATCAAGGCTTAAAGATTCCAATTCATCGGTTATTTCAGATAAATCTTCTGACTCCGGTGATTCAACATTCTCTAGATTCAAATCAATTAAATCGATATTTTCATCATTTGTATTATTCACTTCTATTGATTCTTCAAGATCAAGTGATAATTCGTTTAAATCAATATCATCAGGCTCACCGTCCTCTAAAGAGATTTCATCAAGTTCGTCCTCTAAAGAAATATTACCAAGCTCATCATCTAAAGAAATTTCAGCTACAGGCTCATCAAGTTCAACTTCAGTAGCTAAATCGACTTTACCAGCGATATCCTGTTCTACATTATCCGCATCCAGTTCTAAACTTATATCTAACTCATCATCTAAATCGATAGCAGGTTCTTTTATTTCTTCATCTAAATTTATATCTAATTCATCATCTAAGTCATTTGAAGCTTTTAAAGTATCTGAAGCAAGTTCACTATCGACAGCTAAATCTTCTTCTAAATCTAATGATAACTCATCTAGATCTATCTCATTTGTAGTTTCACTTTCATCAGATAAATTTTCTTTTTCAACTTCAGTAGTTTCATCCGCATCTAATTCAAGATCAATTGAAATATCATTTGCGCCACCAGCAGACTCATCTTCATCAATTTGTTCCGCATCAATTTTATCAGCCTCTTCTAAGTCTAATGAAAGCTCATCTAAATCAAGTGATAAATCAGAATTTTCTATGTCATTAGTATCGATATCTGCGTCTAAATTTATTACCTCATCATCTTGTTTATTTTCTTCGGTTAAAGAAATCTCTTCTTCTAAATCATCCAGGCCATTTTCATCATCAAGATCGATATCCATATCGAACGAAGATTCAACATCGTCGGCAGTATCAATTTCAGAATTATCAATTTCAGAACTATCATTTTCAGAACTATCATTTTCAGAACTATCAATTTCAGAACTATCAAGCTCTAAGTCCATTTCCTGAATATCAGAATCAAAGTCAGACAGACTACTAGCCATATCGTCTAATTCGCTATCATCTAAATCCATGTCAGCCAGGCCAAGCTCATCATCAACGTCGAAATCATCTGATTCAAAATTTATACTATCATCTGAAGCATCTGTATCGTCAGTATCGTCAAAATCACCCGCCAGCATTTCTTCAAATTCATTAAGTTGCCTTTCTAAATCATCAATGTCAATTTCATCATCGGCTAATTCTTTTTCAGTGACTTCTTCAGATACACTTTTATCCTCTGAAACATTACTTTGGTTAGCATAAGCATCCGAAATATTAACATTCAAATCAATTGCATAATTCTCAATTTTTTCCCAATAACTACTGTCTTTAACATCCCCATGTGTACTTGCCAGTAAATTTTTTGTTTGATTAAATAAAGGTGAAAATTTATCTGAATTATTATCAGCATGATAAACTTCAAGTAACTTAACTTTATAGTCTATGTCATCTGGGTTTGATTCAATATATTTTAATAATAGTTTCTCTGCTTGCTCATAACGACCATAGACAATGAATACATCCGCTTCAGAAAGGGGATCATTTTCTTCTTCATCATTTTGTAAAGAGTCAAGCTCGCTGGTTGAAAAATCACTTAGGAACGAGGTTTCTTCTTCTAGTAATGAGGAGGGATCCACTTTTGTATCAAGCGAATCATCATGTTCGCCATCTTCATTTTCGTAATCTGCTAATTCCGCATTTTCATCAAGAATACTTTCTTTAAAATCATTTTCAGACTTAGACTTGTTTTTAAATACTTTAAGTAGAAGCAAAATAATTAATAAACCAAGTGCTATTCCAACATAGATAATATTATTTAACACAAGCTCAATAGTTTGCTCCAAAACAGATTTCTGGACAACAGGCTTCATGACAGCTGGCTTTGTTACTGCGGGCTTTGTTACTGCCGGCTTCGTTACAACTGGTTTAGAATCTTGAGACTTTGATTTGTTATCTATGGATGTAGTTGGCGTATCTTTGGGATTATCTGTGTTTTGCTCCTGAGCATCAGTTTCAGTTACTTGATCTTCCTTTGCTTTTTGTATAGTTTCAGTTTCTGAATCTTCAGCATCGCTATTACCTGAATCTGATGTATCACCTCCTAACTGACCAGTACTTTTTAATTCTTGAAGAATATCTGCTTTAAGTTGCTTTTGTAATTGCGCTAAGTTCTCATCTTTTAAATCGATTAAACTTAATCTTTTTTCAATTATTTGTTCCAGGTGCGAAATTCGCTGTTTAAGATTTTCATTTTCAAGAGATACTGACTCTACCTGTTCTTCAGCAAGGATTAATTTATCACTTAGTGATTTTGGTGATTCATCTTTATCGACAGCCTTAGTTTCTTTTTGTCCAACCAAAACCAAAGAAGATTTTGCAGTAGTGCTCTCATTAACCGGTGACGTTGCTGTTCCGGTTTGTTTATTATCATCTTTGTGCGAGTCAATTCCAGGGTGTTCTAAATTCTTGCTGCGACGACCTTTTTTCCAGTCTTTAACCTGCTGTGATGCTATGTTTCTTGCTTTAACAGGTGAAAGTGATTTAATTGCATCAGCATCATTTACAACTGTTAGTGTATAACCTGCCAATAACTTATTGATATTATTATCTACAAATGCATTTTGATTTTCAGCTTGTATCGCCAACATCATCTGTTCAACGGTAATGGATTCATCGGGTCTCATTTTTAAGGCGATTTTCCATAACGTATCTGATCTTATTGTTGGTCCATAAACAATTTCATTTGTTGATTTTACCAAACTTGGTACTTTTGAGGCATTGGTAGCTTTAGTCTTTGAAGAATCTTGATTAGATGGAACAATTTCATTATCAGTTTGTTCAATATCTACAACTTTTTGTGAAGTGGCTTCGGACTTAAGTGGTGTTGGTGCAAAATTTTGAATATCTGGTGGATCAAGAAAAATAGAATAATCTTTTAATAAATGCCCCGCATACCATTGGACATCCAGTAATAATTGTACCAAAGGTTCTCTAAAAACATCTTCACTTGTTAATGAAATATAGTTTTTATCACCTTCATTATTAAGCTTGATTTTAATTTTATAGGTGTAATCAGATTTATCTAGTCCAGAGCGCTTATAATCTTTATTTGAAGCAAATGAAACATCTAAAGACTCAATATCTCTATCCGTAGCGGATGTAATGTCAATTTTTGCTGATAATTTCTCATTTAAACGAGATTCGACTTCGACATCTCCCAATCCTAGCGCAAAACTTGAAATTGGAAAAAAGATTAAAATTACAATTGACAGAAGTGAGGTACGCACTTTCTGACTCCCCTATTAAATAGATTGAACTGTTATTTTTTTGTTTTTCAATTGTTTAAATTACTTTCAACAAGTAAAACATTAACTATGATAAACCACTTGGCCTACAAGAACAATAAAAACATCGCTTTATTAATTAATACTTTATAGATAATAACTCAAGTATATCTTGAATCACATCACATTTCATACAAATTAATAAAATTTTTACTTCTTATTAAATAGATCGTTTTTTAAATAATATATTCAAACAAAAAGTTTGAATCATTAAATTGCTGTCTTTTTTTATAATATCATAAAAGTATTCATCGTTTATAAATATTGTTCGATCAAAATTTCTGCAATTTGAACACTATTTAAAGCAGCACCTTTTCTGACATTATCTGCAACAACCCATATATCTAATCCTTTAGGATGAGATATATCTTCGCGGATTCGACTAACATAGACTGGGTCATTGTTAACACCTTCGGTTACGGCGGTCGCATATCCTCCATCCTTTTGCTCATCGACAACCACAACGCCTTTAAAATCATTTAGTAATTGTGTTGCTTTTTCTGCTGTAATTTTTTCTTTTGTTTCAATATGTAATGCTTCTGAATGTCCATAAAAAACTGGGATTCTAACGGCTGTTGGGTTAACTAATATTGATTCGTCTTCAAAAATTTTCTTAGTTTCCCAGACCATTTTCATTTCTTCTTTGGTATAGCCATTTTCCTGGAATACATCAATATGAGGCAAGGCATTAAATGCAATTTGTTTTGGATAAACGCCAGCTTTTGCTTCCTTGCCACTTAATAAATTTACTGTCTGGCTTGCTAATTCCTCAATTGCCTGTTTTCCAGTTCCTGATACAGCCTGATAAGTTGCCACATTAATTCGACTAATTCCAACTTCATCATATATTGGCTTTAATGCCACTAGCATCTGGATGGTTGAACAATTTGGGTTGGCAATAATATTCCTATTTTTATAATTAGCGATTGCTTTAGGGTTAACTTCTGGTATAACAAGGGGGATGTCATCGTCATATCTAAAATGAGCGGTGTTATCAATAACAACACAACCCGCTTCAGCTGCTTTAGGTGCATACTGTGCAGAAACACCACCGCCGGCAGAAAATAGACTAATGTCAACTTTTGAAAAGTCAAAAGTTGACAAGTCCTCAATAGTAATATTTTTTCCCTTAAATTGTATTTTTTTACCAGCAGAACGCTCGCTTGCCAATGGGTATAAATGACGGACAGGAAAATTTCGCTGTTCCAATATTTCAATCATAGTTTCGCCAACAGCACCAGTGGCACCAACAATAGCTATATTATATTCTTTTGACATTTTATATAAATACTATTTTGCAGATCAAGATTCAATCAAAATTCGCAACATACGACGTAAAGGCTCTGCAGCACCCCATAACAACTGGTCTCCAACTGTAAAAGCAGAAAGATAATCATTGCCCATAGACAGTTTTCTCATTCTGCCCACAGGGACAGTCAAAGTTCCTGTAACAGCTGCTGGTGTCAAATGTTTAAGCGTGTCTTCTGGGTTATTATCCACAACTTTAACCCATTCATTGTGCGAACCAATCATATCTGAAATTTCATCCAGGGGTACATCTTTCTTCATTTTAATTGTTAGAGCCTGTGAATGACAGCGCATAGCACCTACTCGGACACATAGTCCATCTATTGGTACTGGAGAATCAGAGCGTCCTAAAATTTTATTTGTCTCTACCTGTGCTTTCCACTCTTCTTTACTTTGACCACTTTCAAGTGGTACATCTATCCAGGGTAACAAACTTGCAGCTAATGGTGCTGGCCATTGTTCGGTTGGATAAGCATCACTGCGTAAGAAATCCGTTACCGCCTGATCTATCTGCAAAATTGCAGTAGCAGGATCTTCATTTAAATCTTTAACGTGATCATTAATTGCACCCATCTGGCGAATTAGCTCACGCATATTTTTAGCTCCAGCTCCAGAAGCAGCTTGATAAGTCATCGGCGTAATCCATTCAATCAGGTCGTTTTCAAATAAACCGCCAATCCCCATTAACATCAAGCTAACCGTACAATTACCACCAACAAATGTCTTAACGCCCTGGGTTAATCCATCTTGAATCACCTTTTTATTAACAGGATCAAGAACGATAATGCTTTCGTCTGACATTCTAAGGCTTGAAGCTGCATCTATCCAATAGCCATTCCACCCTGAATTTCTCAAATTAGTATAGATTTCATTAGTATAACTGCCACCTTGTGCAGTCACGATCACATCCATTTGTTTAAGCTCATCAATGGATTTTGCATCTTTCAAATCTGGTACTGACTTACCTATGTCTGGACCTGCCTGTCCTGCTTGAGAAGTGGTAAAGAAGAACGGCTCGATATCATTAAAATCATTTTCATCTATCATACGCTTCATTAGTACAGAGCCAACCATACCACGCCAACCAACAAATCCAACTTTTTTCATTATATTTATCCTGCTACATTAGTTTATTTCATTGCTTTAATAAAAAAGATTAAACATTTAGAGATTTAAGTGCCGAAACTATTTCATCACCCATTTCAGAAGTGCTTAATTGTCTTGTTCCTTCCGTGTAAATATCGATAGTTCTACCGCCATTATCAAGCACCATTGCAACCGCTTGATCAATTTTATCTGCCAAACCTGCTTCAGCAAGCGAATGTCTTAACATCATTGAAACCGATAAAATTGTTGCAACTGGATTAGCTTTATTTTGACCTGCAATATCAGGAGCAGAACCATGAATTGGCTCGTACATGCCTTTACTATTTTGATCCAAAGAAGCAGATGGCAACATACCAATTGAACCTGTCAACATAGCGGCACAATCAGATAAAATATCACCAAACATATTAGTGGTTACCATCACATCAAATTGTTTTGGTGCCTTTACTAATTGCATGGCTGCATTATCAACATACATATGACTTAGTTCAACATCGGGATATTCTTTACCAACACGTTCCATAACTTCGCGCCAAAGTTCGGTACATTCAAGAACATTAGCCTTATCTACAGAGCAAACTCTTTTATCTCTTTTTTGTGCCGTCTTAAAAGCAACGTGAGCAATACGTTCTATTTCGCTTTCACTATAAACCAGCGTATTAAAGCCCTGTCTTTCAGGTTTGCCATTAATCTGAGTATCTAAAGTTCTTATTCCACGAGGCTGACCAAAATAAATTCCGCCTGTTAGTTCTCGGACAATCATTAAATCGAGCCCAGAAACGACTTCTTCTTTAAGTGTTGAAGCATGTGCCAATTGAGGATAAAGAATGGCTGGCCTTAGATTGGCAAATAGAGAAAGCTCTGAACGTAAGCCCAGCAAGCCTTTTTCTGGCCTAACAGATATATCCAGAGATTCCCACTTATATCCGCCAACTGCTCCAAGTAAAATTGCATCAGAAGCTCTTGCCAAATCTAAACTTGCTTCCGGTAAGGGTGAGCCGGTTTCATCATAGGCTGCACCGCCTATTAATCCTTCTTCTATTTCTACATCCAGACCAAATTCCTGCTGTAAACATTCAATTACTTTTACAGCTTCAGCAACAATTTCGATTCCTATCCCATCACCTGGGAAAACAGCGATTTTTTTAGTCATAATTATTAAAGCACACTCAATAAATAGGTTTAAAGTTAACCCATTATTGTATACGAATCGATAGGCTTAATCCAACCAAATTAATGGCAAACAAGTAAGAAGTTTGGACTTTTATACTATTAAACGGGGACTAGTTTTGAATTACTAGATAATTTATTAACAAATGAAGTGTAATAGGATAATAAAACTGGAACAATACATAATACGATTAAGGTTGAAAACATAAGACCAAAGGCGATAGATGTTGCCATTGGAACCAGGAATTGAGCCTGTAGTGAAGTTTCAAATAATAAAGGCGTTAATCCGGCAATAGTCGTAAGCGAGGTTAATAAAACTGCCCTTAACCTTCTCACTGAGGCTTCTACTAACGCTTCATCCGACTTCATACCTTTGTTTAATAAGTATTTGTAAAAGGTCACTAAAATAATTGAATCATTGACCACAATACCAGACAAACCAAAAAATCCAAATAAAGACAATAAGGTCATATCAATATTCATAATCCAATGACCGGCTATAGCACCAACAAGCCCAAAAGGGATGATACTCATGACAATTAACGGCCAACCATAAGAGGAAAAGACAAAACTTAAAATAATATACATTAATATCAGGCCAATAATTAAGCCTTGCTGCATATCTTTCATGGTATCTTTTTCGTTAGCTGAACGCCCTTCTAATGAAAAACTCAGTCCATATTTTTGTTTTAATTCAGGCAGAATATCTTTTTTCATTTGTTCTAGAATGATATTGGTTTTATTAACCGTACTATCAACCTCGGCTTGCACTTCAATGGCCAGTTCACCTTCCGCATGTCTTAATACTTCAAAACCCTGCTTGTAATCCCAATTAGCGACGGATGATAGCGGCACAAATTCTTTCTGCAGAGTCGAAATATAAAGGTTATGCAGCCCTTGTTCATAATCACGTTCTTTAGCGTCCAGCAAAACTCTGACTTCCACTTCTTCACTAAAATGTGCATCTGTATTTTGAAAGATTTGCACAATGTCTCCCGTAAAGGATAATCGTAACTGATTGGCTAAATATTGCGTTGTTAAACCAATCATTTTACCTTCAGGTTTAAGCTTTAAAATCAACTGTTCTTTTCCATATGGCATATCATTATCAATGGCATAGACGCCTTTTATGGCTTTTAGATACTCTGATAGTTCATTAGCTGCTAATTTTAATTGTGAATTTCCAGCACCTTGTAGACGAATGCTAATATCGGTTCCCGGAGGCCCCGCTTTTCTAGTGCTAATAGTTTGAGATTCCATTCCAGGCATGTTTTTTAATTTACTTTTCCATAAACGAATGAATTGTTCATTGCGAATTGTTCGTAAGTCAGGATCAAGTAATTGCAAATATATTGCTCCTAACTGATCGCCATTTTTATTACTTTGACCGCCACTAAATGAACTACCTATAATACTGATTGCAGTTTCAATTAAATTAACACCCAACTCTTTTTCTGTTTCATAGAGCTTTTCCTGCATATGCTTAAGATAAGCTTCCGTTTTGCTTCTTGGTGTCCCGGATACAAAACTTACATTGGCATAAATAGTCTGGGATTCTGGAGATGGGAAAAAGCTATATCCAATTCTGCCGCCCACCAACATCGCTATAGATAAAACAAAAATAGCAAATGATAAAGCTAAAGTAATTGAGCGGTACTTAATGGATAGCTTAATAAAAGCTCTAAAATTGTTATTTTTAAAATAATTAAACTTTTGATCAAAACTGTGCCTAAAGGAATGCTTTTGTTTCTCTATTTTCTCACTATCTACGACATCATTTGATGCCTCATTATTATCACTGCGATTCGTCCAACGATTATGCATATGAGAAAATGAATATTTTAAATGCCCAGGCAGAATAAAAAAGCTTTCAATTAAGGAGGCGATAATGACACAAATAATAATTAACGGGATATCAAATAGGATATTACCCATGATCCCACCAATCATCATTAATGGAATAAATGCAGCAATGGTAGTTAAAGAAGCTGCTGTGACCGGTAAAAACATGCGCTGGGCACCACCTTCAGCAGCCATCAAAGCAGGCTCGCCATCCTGAAAAT
>JADGAU010000101.1 GCA_015231865.1 Gammaproteobacteria bacterium
AAAACCTGTTTTCTTGTCAGTAAACCAAGCTGTGGTCCTGGTATTTTATAATCATTTTAATATTTTGAAGTAATTATACATTAATAGCTAAATATAATGAATAAAATTAAATATCGCCTTATATCCCTTATATTCATTAGTTTAGCAAATGACAATACTGATAAGTCTGTCAGTGAATTACATTTATTTTTTTTAATCCGATTAGAGCTATGATTAGTAACAGCAAAATATGATTTAATAGTTGGCTATTAAATTCTACTCCTAAATCTCAAGCAAAAAAAACTAAACAGACATATCCTTTATTATGTGCAATTAAGTTTTTTATTCTGTGAGTTTTATGGATAATTTGTTAGAATGCTGCAAATTTAAACTCTGAGGTTCTTTTGGCTAGTATCAATTCTAAAAAAGGGTCAACTTTGACTTATAATCGAGAAAACATTCGTAATTTTTCGGTTATTGCACATATCGATCATGGTAAATCAACGTTATCTGATCGTTTTATTCAATACTGTGATGGATTAAGTGATCGTGATATGCAGCAGCAGGTTCTCGATTCAATGGATATCGAGCGTGAACGAGGGATCACAATTAAAGCACAAAGTGTCTCTCTGAATTATCTGGCAGATAATGGCCAGAACTACCAACTCAACTTCATTGATACCCCGGGACATGTTGATTTTTCCTATGAAGTTTCTCGTTCATTAGCAGCCTGTGAAGGTGCTTTACTTGTTGTTGATGCTTCTCAAGGGGTTGAAGCGCAGAGTGTTGCAAATTGTTATACAGCTTTAGAGCAAGGTTTAGAGGTTTTACCTATTATTAACAAAATTGATTTGCCCGCAGCTGACCCGGATAGAGTCGCTCAAGAAATCGAAGATGTTATTGGTGTTGAGGCAGATCAAGCTCCCCATTGTAGCGCAAAAACCGGCTTAGGAATTAAAGAAGTATTAGAGCACATAGTTCTACATGTGCCGGCTCCAACCGGTAACATTGATTCACCTCTACAAGCCTTAATTATTGATTCCTGGTTTGATAATTATTTGGGGGTTGTATCTTTAGTCAGAGTTGTTGAAGGCACTTTAAAAAAACGTGACAAAATGTTAGTTATGAGCACAGGAAGAACACATCAAATAGATGACCTTGGTATTTTTACGCCAAAGGCTGAAAGTCGAAATCAGCTATATGCAGGTGAAGTTGGCTATGTGATTGCGGGCATAAAAGATATTTATGGTGCACCAGTTGGTGATACTTTAACTATCGCTGATAAGCCTTGTGACAAAGCTTTAGAGGGATTTAAGGAAATTCAGCCAAGAGTATTTTCCGGTTTATTTCCTATCCTTTCTGACGACTATGAAGATCTTCGAGTTGCTTTAGCAAAGTTGAAATTAAATGATGCGGCTTTGTTTTTTGAACCAGAAAGCTCTCAGGCATTAGGTTTTGGTTTTCGATGTGGGTTCTTGGGAATGCTGCATATGGAAATTGTCCAGGAGCGTTTGGAACGAGAATATGATCTTGATTTGATCACTACCGCACCAACGGTTATTTATGAAGTAGAAACAACCAGTGGAGAAATTATACATATTGATAATCCGGCAGACTTGCCAAATTTATCTAAATTAGCTGAAATTAGAGAACCTATTATTATTGCCAATATTTTATTACCTCAGGATTATGTCGGAAATGTTATGGCTCTGTGCCAGGAAAAACGCGGTGTTCAGCAGAAAATGCAATACCTTGGCTCTCAGGTTAATATGGTATATGAAATGCCATTAAATGAAGTTGTATTGGATTTTTTTGATCGTTTAAAATCAGTCAGTAAGGGTTTTGCTTCACTTGATTACCACTTTGAACGCTTCCAGGCTTCACAATTAGTTAAATTAGATATTTTAATTAATGCTGAAGTGGTGGATGCTTTATCTATCATTGTTCATAAAGATCAAGCAATTTCAAAAGGGCGTTCATTAGTTGAAAAAATGAAAGAAGTTATTCAAAGACAAATGTTTGATGTGGCGATACAAGCAGCCATAGGTTCAAAGATCATTGCAAGAAGTAATGTTAAGGCTTTACGTAAAAATGTAACTGCGAAATGTTATGGCGGCGATGTGACTCGTAAAAGAAAGCTTTTAGAAAAACAAAAAGCAGGTAAGAAACGAATGAAAAGTGTTGGTAGTGTTGAAATACCTCAAGAAGCATTTCTTGCTATTTTACAAACGGATAAATAATAATTTGCTGATTTAATCTTAAATACGTTAAATGAAAGATTGAATACACAGTGGTTGATGAGATGGTCTCCTCACCCTAACTAAAGATTTACAGCAACAAGTAACGATAACGGAGCTGAAAATCTAAGTCTAAAATTAATAAGGCAGATTATTTAATTCGAAGTAGTTTTATATCGTAAAATGATGAATTACTGGTGCCCCGGATGCTTTTAAGAACAAGATAACTAACAAAGAAAGCAAAAATCATGCTAAATAAAATTAACAAATCCTGGGATGAATGAGTCAAATTAGCTAAAGATGAATAGAAAACGGCTAGTCCACCAAATCCAATTAAAAATAATAAAGGCAGTATATAAATCATTAAAGAACTGAGTAACATGGTATTTTCACTCATACCAATAATGACATTATCACCAACATTTGCTGAACAAATATTTTTAACCCTAATTTTTCTCTGCTGATGATTAAAGATTTTACCTATCAAAGAAGTCCCGCAAGTTGTTTGGCTGCTGCAGGCATGGCATGCGGATTCCGTATTAGGTTCTAACCAGGCATAATAATTATCCTTATCCTGACTTGATTCTAATGAAATAACTTTTGCTGTTTGCTCAATCATTATAAATTCAGTTTTCAGTTTTCAGTTTTCAGTTTTCAGTTTAGAAGTTATATGAAACTCTTGTCAACTGTCAACTAATTAATTATTCACTACTAATTTTAATCAAATGAGGTACTGTATTAGCCTGATGATAAAAATTAATCGGCAGATTATCATTTTCTTGTGAAGAAATATGTTCCTGCCAGCTCACAGTTTTTGCAAGCTTTGATGTTTGGCTCGATACCTGTTCACCTGGGTGAAAGTCACTAGGAAAAAAACCTTGCTGCAGTAATCGGTGTTTTAGCAAGGTTTCCTGAAGTTGTCTTTCTTGTTCATGGATATCTTTGACCACTAATTGCTGCTGTAATTCTAAATCCTGAACAACAGCCTTATCCGAATATTGAGCTATCGTATTATCATTTGTAATGAGGGTATCATTTGTTGATAACAAGACACTGACGTTAATAACAACAAATAATATTGATGCAGCTATCGCAAAATTTATTAGCGGACGTTTAAATAGTACTGAAATAACATTATTTGATTTATTTTTTTCGTGCGATGAAGCAAAATACAATCTAGAATCACTTTCTGTATTATGCTTTCCTTTTGCTTCAGAGTTAACATTGTCATCAGTATTTAATTGACTCTTGTTCTGACTTAAAGTTTCTACAACAGCAGAACTGACATCAAAATTTAATAGCTGAACTGGCACATTAGGATTTTTTCCCAGACTGACCAGTTCACCAATTTTAATCAGTTTATTAAATTCATTTTGCTGATGATTATCAAACAATCTTTCAATATATGACTCACACTCATTTGCTGATAAATTATCATCAAATAAATCATTCAACTCTTCAAAGGATAGCTTATTATTCATGATCTTCCCTCTTAATCACCTATTAAGCTTCGTACTTCTTTAGAAACCATTTCTCTGGCTCTAAATAATCTTGAACGAACAGTCCCCACTGGAACCGATGTTTTTTTTGCTATTTCCTTATAATCCAAACCATCTATTTCCCGATACACCAAGACCTGATTCAATTCAGCTGGTAAACTATCAACAACTTGCTGAGTAATATTAAGAAGTTGCTGATTTTGCATAGTTTTATCTGGCGTTTCATGTGACTCTACCTGTTCACTTATGTCTGAAGGAAAATAGCTCTCATGAACATCAATATCTTGTCTTGGGGGTCTGACACTCCTTGCTTTAATCACATTTTTAGCGGTATTAATGGCAATACGATATAACCAGCTATAAAATGAACTATCTCCTCTAAACTCAGGTAAATAGCGATAAGCTTTTACAAAAATTTCCTGTACAACATCCTGAACTTCGTCAGCATCTTTAATATAAGAATAAATAGCCAATGCAATTTTCTGCTGGTATTTTAGCACCAGAATTTCAAAAGCTTTTAAATCTCCATTAAGAACTTTATCAATGGTTATCTGATCCAGCACTGAAGCTTCGGCAGAAGTATTAACTCCATTTTGATTAATGATATTTTTCTCTGTCACGTCAATAAAACTTAGGCAATTAATTTTAACAAAGGTTCAGAGATTTTTTAAAAAAATGTCCTATTTCGACATTTTCCATATTCTCTGCAGATATATTCGGTATAAAATAGTTGCTATCAAAAATAACAGGCAAACTTCATGCACGTCAATCAACAATGTGATGTTCTTATTATAGGTGCTGGTGCAGCAGGACTATCTCTGGCACTAAAATTGGCACAACAGCGTCAAGTCATGATTTTATCCAAGTCTTCTTTATATGGGGGATCAACTTCGTATGCACAAGGTGGCATTGCTGCCGTGTTGGATCATGAACATGATTCTGCACAACAACATGCCGAAGATACAGAAATTGCCGGGGCGGGTTTGTGCGATACAAAAATTGTGGAATTTTGTGTATCCCATGGTAAAGAAGAAATTGATTGGCTAATTTCTCAGGGGATGCCCTTTACTCAAAAATACACTTCTGACGAACAATCAACACCATACCACTTAACAAAAGAAGGTGGTCACACAAAACGCCGTGTTGTTCATGCAGATGATGCAACTGGAAAAGCTGTTTCTGAGTCATTAATCAAACAGGTCAATGACAACCAAAATATTCTTACTTATGAGCATTTTATTGCTATTGATTTAATTATTAGTGATAAGGGTTCTGAGAAATCAAAATGTATCGGTGTTTATGTCTATAACCAGCAAACACAACAAGTAGAAGTTTTTTCTGCAGCCAATACAGTTTTAGCGACTGGTGGTGCCAGCAAAGTTTACCTTTATACCAGTAATCCAGATACATCTACAGGGGATGGCATAGCAATGGCATGGAGAGCTGGCTGTAGAGTAGCCAATATGGAATTTAATCAATTTCATCCAACTTGTTTGTATCACCCAAAAGCAAAATCATTTCTTCTCACAGAAGTTATTCGAGGTGAAGGTGGACTGCTGACACTAAAAGATGGTCAAAGCTTTATGCATAAATTTGATCCCAGAGAAGAATTGGCACCAAGGGATATTGTCGCCAGAGCCATTGATTATGAAATGAAAAGAACCGGCACAGAACATGTTTACCTGGATATTAGCCATCGCTCAGATGATTTTATTAAAAGTCATTTTCCCAATATTTATGAACGTTGTTTGAAATATCAAATTGATATTACTAAAGACCCGATACCTGTCGTTCCCGCCGCACATTACACCTGTGGAGGTGTAATGACTGACATTAATGGTAAAACTGATATTAATAATTTATATGCTATTGGAGAAACGGCTTTTACTGGTTTTCACGGGGCTAATCGTATGGCCAGTAATTCACTATTGGAATGTCTGGTATTTGCTCAAGCAACTGCCGATCACATTCTGGCGCATGGAAATCAATCAATTGACCAATCTATCAGGCCATGGGATGAAAGTTTGGTGACCGGTTCAGAGGAGGAAGTGATAGTTAGTCACAATTGGAGTGAATTACGTCGTGTCATGTGGGATTATGTTGGAATTGTAAGAAATAATAAGCGTCTAAACAAAGCTTTAAAAAGAATTAACCTATTAACTTATGAAGTGGATGAATATTATAGGCAATATAAGATAAATCCTGACTTGATTGAATTAAGAAATCTTGTTCAGGTGGCTCAATTAATTATTAAATGCGCTATGGCTCGTAAAGAAAGTCGAGGTCTACACTATACATTAGATTATCCTTATGTTGATGATAAGCAGTATTCAAAAAATACGATAATGACGCCAAAAACAAAATGATCGGTTAACTATGCCAACAATTACTTCTGAAATTTCAACTCAAGGTGCATTACTGGACATTTTTCTTGATATTAGTCAGGCAAGAAAGAATACGCTTAGAACAGCCGGACTTGCTTATCCTCAACCGATTCAAGTTAAGGCTCTGATCGATACAGGAGCAAGTTGTACCTGTGTTGATCCATCAGTTATAGCTTCCTTAAACATCACACCAACTGGCGCGGGAGCAGTTTCAACACCACTTTCTGGTCAGTCACCCCATGTCTGTAATAAATATGATATTACCGTATTGTTAGTGCACCCTGAAATTCAATATAAAATTGGCGCTATCCCTGTACTTGAAACTAAGGTCTTTGGCCAGGGCATACAGGCTTTGATTGGTCGTGATGTGTTAAGTAAATGCCTGCTAACCTATAATGGAACTATAGGTCAATATACAATTTCTTTTTAATAGTAAGATATATACCCATGATATTTGGAAATGCAGCGAGGCTTTATTTATTTATTTATTGCGATTGAGCATAGACAAACTATGTGATTGAGCTATAAATCAAATTAACAAAGCCTGCATTTTCAAAGATTATGGGTATAAGACTAATCTATTAGTCGTTTAGAATATATGTTTATTTATGGATTTTATTTAGGTTTGTGATTTTCACTAGGTTCTTGTTCTTGTTCTGATTCTGCTTGAACTGGAATTGCTTCAGCTCTTTTCCTAAAAAACTGTTCTGCACTTGCTGTCAAACTGGTACTGCACAAAAATATAAAAGCAAACACACCTGCAACCATTAACATATCCATGACTTAGTTCCCTTCACATCAAGTATTTGATTATAACAACCATTATTATCGGATAAAATTTGCTAATCTTGAACAAAATCGATACATATGAATAAAAATTAATTACAATGCTTTGTATCGTTAGATTAAACGCTATAACTCATATAATGCTCAAATTTATTGAAAACATTGGCCATATTACTCTTAATGCCCTAACTTCAGTTTATGAAATTTTAGCTTTTTCATTAATCTGTATCGGCCATATGTTCTCCCCGGGAAGCTATAATCCTGCTATGCGAATGGTACTCATCAAGCAGATTTATTTTACAACCATTGGTGCTTTTCCCATCGTTATTATTACTGCCACCATTTTTGGTTCTATTATTATTGGCGTCGTTATAACCCTCGCCAATGAATTTAATTTATTGGAACAAATGGGGAAAATAATTATCACTTTTGTATTTGATGAATTTTCACCATTTGTTACAGCTCTAATTGTTACCCTTCGTTCAGCTTCAGCAGTCAATACTGAAATATCTTTGATGAAAGTAAACAAAGAGCTTAATTTTTTAAAGCAGTATAAAATTGATCTAATTGATTATTTATTTTTACCCAGAATTATTGCAGGTATGCTTAGTGTCATTTCGCTATCAATTTTATTTTCAATCATTATGATTAGTAGCGGATATTTGTATGTTTTATTTTATATTAATATGGATATTAACAATTATTTGTTACTTCTGATGAATGCACTGGAAATCAAAGATTTTTTAATTGCACTTATAAAGTCTGGCATACTGGGTTTTATTATGATGCTTATCCAGATTAATTCAGGGCAGCATACCGGAGATAGTTATGCCAGTATACCAATTTCCGTTTCTAAGGGATTAGTACAATTATTTATTGCGATATTTTTTATTGAGGTGATATCATTAATATTACAATTAATTTAAAACTTGTAGATAAAATCTCAGATATTGACGGATATATACAACAGCAGACAAATTTTGCATTAGTTTCTAGTGAAACACCGCTACTCTCAAATTTATCCATGCTTGAAAATATTAGTTTAATTGAACAAGCCAATTTTTTTATAAACAGAAAACAAGCAGAACAAAAAGCTTATCAATATTTAAGCGAAATAGGAGTTGAAGGTATTGCAAATAATAGAAGCAATCAATGTCGACAGCAAGAAATATTCTATACTCAGTTTATAAGAGCTTTATTAAGTAAAAGTGAGAATATAATTATTGTTTTACCATTACAAATGTTGGGCGGGCTTAAAAAGCAGGAAAAATTATTCTCTGACTTAATTCATTTATGCAATTATCATCAGCAACAGACAAATTTTTATCCTTCAATCATATTAGTTGATATAAAAATCAATAAACATCATTATCACACTTGCCCATGTCATACGATAAAATAAAAATCACGGTTGGTCTATTTGTTATTGGCCTATTAATAACGCTTACGAGTGCAATATATTTTTTTCTAGATAAAAAAGGCGTGTTTGAGGAAAGTTACCGGTATCACATTTATACTGACAGTGCTAACTTTTTCGCCATTGGTATGCCTGTGAAATTTTCCGGATTTGATATTGGTCAGGTTGATACAATGTCACTGAAGGACGATGGAAGTGTTCATCTTAGCTTTGCTGTCAGAGGAGAAAATCGAAAATGGATAACTGAAAATACTATATTATTACTCAAAAAACCATTAATAGGCTCTCCCCACATTAATGTAGATTCTCTAATTGGAGCTGCACCACTAGCTAATGGTGGAACTTTAAATATTTTAATTAGTAATGATATTAATGACATCATTGATAAATTTGAACCAACGGTAAATAAGTCATTAAAAATAGTCAGTAATCTGGAGATCATAACCGGCTATATGGCAAATGAAAATTCTTATTTGATTAATACACTTAAAAACCTTGAAGAGTTTAGTAAAAAAATTACTAAACATGATTCCATTCTAACTAGCATCACCGGAAATGAAAAAGCAACTCAGTCCATCATTTCAAGTATGAACCAAACACACATAATTATAGAAAATATACAAAATGCAACGATGAACTTACAGAAACTTACTGAAGATATAAATAAAATAACGGCATCTCTTGATAAGACTCATATTCAACCTTCTTCTGAACTGATTAATAACCTAAATAAACAAATCTTACCACTTTCAGCAATAATGCGTTCAACCGATTCTATTTTATTGGATATAAAGAAAAAGCTAAATTATATTGATGGGACAATGAAGACGGTAGGTGCTTATGATAAAGATTTAGATAAAATTAAAGAACAAGTCACTGCAGCAATACAAAAATCCAACCTGTTAATGGATAAGATTGATAATTGGATGGATTCAAACCAAAATACTGAGATAAGTCTACCCTGACCATGAGTAAATATTTAATTATAATTTGTTCCATATACATTTTAGGTTGTTCATTTAAAGCACCTGAAAGTCAATGGCAAATAAGAAGTAAAAATGCATTTAATTCATATAGCAATAATTTTTTAAGCGGAAATGAGACTTTAGCTAAGAATGATCTCAATAGAGCTGTTCGTCATATTAATGTCAGTGCTGATCTTAATAAATTAGCACGGCTATATTTATCCGTCTGCGCATTAAATATTGCGACTGGAATTAATGATAAATGCGAACAATACCTTGATATTAAAGACTTGACCCAAACACAAAGCTTATCGAGCTATTATGCCTTACTACAAGGAATATTAAAAACTGGTGATATTGAACACCTACCCTTGAACTACCAGGAATTTGCCAGTCATTTATTAAATAAAAATTATAATCAAGCTTTTAAGGCCATTGAACTTATCAATAAGCCTAGTTCAAGATTTATTGCAGCCAGTATTATTAAAAATAAACTAACTGCAAATGATAGAGAAAAACTGATAAAAGATGCCTCTTATTATGGATATAAGAACATTGTCATCTTTTGGTTAGAACAAAGCCTGATTAAATCAGAAAGTATCTCAGAACAACAAAAACTAATAAAAAAGATCCAAATACTAAAGAATAATCAATAAGCTTAATCTGTCTTGTTTTTAAGTGAAAAAACAATTTTTGTTACAACGCCATCTTCGGGACGATAATACAATTTCGCATTATAATTTTCGGTAGTATTCAAACGAGCAAGATTTTTAGCACCATCATAAATACCCAAGGCTAATTTAATAACATCAACGACAACAAACAATCCTCTTTCCTTAGGCTTTTTTGTAGCTTCATCAATAGCAACCACATCCACATCACCATCATTTTTAGAGACTGCAGATAGCCATTTATCAATACGCTCGGGGATTTGATTTGTTGTAAATGGTGCGGTAACAACGACCTCAACCTCAGGTAGCTGTGCATCTAACGCCTGTCCCAGGTTTAAATCAAATTTATTGGAATCAAATAGGTTTATTTTAGATTTTGGCTCACTCAAAATTGAAGACTTATCATCTGACTCACTTTCACTCGTACTACTACAAGCTGCAATAAAGATTAGAAACATTGCTAGAAATAGTCTACTCATTACATTCCATTGTACTAATTTAGTTAATAACATGTACTTTTCATCCTCATATCGTAAATTTTAAATTAATGGTATTTTTAGATCCAATAGCAATAAAACTAGCTCAATACTTTTAACCTGTGCTAAACATTATTCTCCATTTGAAGGAAGAAATCATAATTCTAAAGTAACAAATGACTGGCTATAGAACAAAATGATTATATTAATTAGATCTTATTAATTCAAGATTAAACTCAGCATGGACTGTCAATAAATTTTTTAGACAAAAAACCGGTATAGGTCATTATGAGAAAGTAAAATTAAATTAAGGATTTTTATATAGCTGCAATTGAAAGTTTAAAATTGTTTCGAGAAATAAAAAAATCAGAGTTTCTGAACATATGACATTTGTGATCAGCAGACGCTAAATAGAACATGGCCTCGACAGGCCGAAAATCTCCTGAACCAGTCATTGATTGCGTAATCATGTCAGGCATACTAAATAGATTCAACTCTATTTCTACCATTTTCTTTTGCTTTATATAGAGCTTTATCTGCTCTACTAATAATTTTCTCGATATCTGAGTCATCTGAATGTTTAAAAGATGATATGCCAAAACTTGCAGTAAATTTTAATTCGTTGTTATTATCAAGCTGTAGACTGAAGTCA
>JADGAU010000102.1 GCA_015231865.1 Gammaproteobacteria bacterium
TAACTGTCCTTTTTTATTTACCAGCTCTAATCAAACCAGCCAAGCCTTTCTCTTCAAGTTTATCTTCAAGATAATCACGAATTAATATCGTATCACTTAATTGCAAAACATGGGCTAAAATATGTCTTGCTTCCTTCTGAGAAAACTCACGTATCACCCATTTTACCCTAGGTAGAGCAGCAATATTAGTACTTAAAGAACTTACCCCCATACCCAGTAACAAAATTGTAGCAAGAGGATCACTTGCCATTTCACCACAGACACTAACAGGTAGCCCATGATCCCGACCAGAAATAATAATCTGATTCATTGCTTTTAATACCGCTGGATGTAAAGACTGATATAAATCAGCAACTTGTGAATTATTACGATCAACAGCCAGTAAATATTGAATTAAATCATTGGTACCTATTGATAAAAAATCAACTCGCTTAACAATATCATTAACCTGAAAAATTAAAGATGGCACTTCTATCATAACGCCAATTTTTGGCAATGCAACCTGATAATTTTGACTGACTAATTCGGCATAAACACGAATAATCAATAGCTTAGCTTCCTCAATCTCACTTAAGGTACTAACCATAGGCAACATAATATGCAAATTATTGGAATGTTCACTGGCAATAATCATTGCTTTAAGTTGTATCATAAAGATTTCAGGGTGATCCAAACTTATCCTTATTCCCCGCCAACCCAGAAACGGATTTTCTTCTGAAATATGAAAATAAGGTAAGGTCTTATCACCACCAATATCTAAAGTTCTTAGTACCACTGGGTTCGGTGCAAAACTTTTTAATACTGAGCGATAAATGGGGGTTTGCTCCTGTTCGCCCGGAAACTGTTTACTAATCATGAAAGGAAACTCGGTTCTAAATAGTCCGACCCCTTCAGCACCAGTATCTTTAGCCGAACTAATTCCCTCTTCTAATCCTAAATTAACATATAGAGGTATAACAACACCATCCTTGGTTTCTGCTTTTTTATCTTTTAAAACTTGTAACGATTTGCTGAGTTGAATTTCCTCTTTCTCAAATTGTCTATATTCTTTGAATATGGCTTCACTGGGTGAAATAAAGACTTTACCACTATAACCATCAACAATTAGCTGGCAATCATTCAAACGCCTTAAAGGAATATCACTTAAGCCCATTACGGTCGGGATCCCTAAGGCTCTGGCAATAATGGCAATATGTGAAGTACCTGAACCTTTAACAGAAATAATCCCTTTGACATTTTTAGAAGTAATTTTTGAAAGAGTCATCGCTGAAAAATCTTCTGCAACTAAAATAGACTGCTCATTAAAATCAATTTTTTCTTCACTACCAAGCATTTTGTTTAATACCGATTGGCCTAGATCACAGAGATCTTTAACCCTTTCCTGCATATATCGGTTTTCCATTGCTTCAAATAAATCAACATACTCTTCAATAGTTTGTCTTAAAGCTCCCGGTGCCCAGTTACCACTTCTAATATAATTAAGAGTTTTGCTAATAAATGATTTTGAATCCAGCATCATAATGTAGGCATCAAAGATAGCCACATCTTCTTTTAATAAATTATCATTTTCCAATTCTTCTGATAAGGCTTTAAGCTCTTTTTTAACTTCATCAACTGCCGACATAAATAATTTAATTTCATCTTCAACTACTTTATTTTGATGATTGGGGACTAAACCTAAATGTTGAGAGGAAATAACTAAACTTGCCTGGCCAATAGCTACTCCTGGAGATACGGGTGAACCAATTATTGGGCGGTCAGAATTTATTGATGAAACAGAATTAACCGGTAGTCGATCAATGGCTTTAGCATGTAAAATTGAGCTAGATAACTGTGAAGTAATGGTCAGTAAGAAATCAATTGTTTCCTGTGAAAACTTTTTAGACTGTTGGGATTGAACAACTAAAACACCAAGAATTTTCTTATGATTAATAATGGGAATTGCAGCAAATCCATTATAGGCAGTTTCCTGTAATTCCTGAAAAACTCTAAATGCCGGATGTTTTTGGGCTTGGGCAATATTGACTGGATCACCTTTTTGAGCCACTAAACCTACCAAACCACTACCTGCAGATAAGATGACTTTACCCACACAGGATGGATTAAGTCCAATTGTGGCCATTAGCACGAATTCTTCTTCATTTTGATCATTTTGAAGATAGACAGAGCAAACATCAGCTTCAATATTTTTCTGGACTTTAGTCACAATAATGGCCAGTGCTTCATTCAAATCATTGGCCATACTGACTTTTTGTGTAATTTGACTTAAAACGTCGAGCATTCTGTCTATCCAAATTGTATTAAATTTAGAAAAGGTGTTACTAAGGAAGCAGAGCCGGATCCAGCAAAGGTGCAAATTCAGTTAAAGCTTTCTTATAAACTTCTCGTTTGAAAAAAATTACATCATCAAGCGGTTTCCAGTAGTCTACCCATTTCCATGAATCAAATTCAGGGCGCTCACATGACTTAAGTGAAATATGATCTTCAGAATTTATTAAACGAACCAAGTACCATTTTTGTTTTTGGCCAATACAAACCGGTTTTTTATAACGGCGAATTAGGTTCTCGGGTAAATCGTAATGAATCCACTCAGGCATTTCAGCAAGAATTTCTATATCATCTTCTGCTAAACCAGTTTCTTCATATAATTCACGAATCAGCGTTTGCTGACTTGATTCATAATCAGCAATACCACCTTGAGGAAACTGCCAGGACTCCTGTCCTACACGTTTTCCCCAAAATAACTGATTTTCATCATTACAAATTATAATACCAACATTCAGGCGATAACCATCATTGTCAATCATGATTCTTCCCTGAAAATAGATGATGGTTACAATTATACTTTTTCAAAAACCAAACTGGCATTGGTACCGCCAAAACCAAAACTATTAGACATAACCGACTTTAAACCTGCATTGTCAATTCGTTTAGTGACAATAGGCATACCTTTTATTTCTTCATCAACTTCATTAATATTTGCAGATGCAACAATAAAATCATGCTCCATCATTAACAAACTATAAATAGCTTCCTGGACACCTGTCGCACCTAATGAATGGCCGGTTAAAGACTTTGTAGAGCTTAAATGTGGAATATTACTTCCAAACACATCTCTAACTGCGCCCATTTCTTTTTTATCACCAACAGGCGTACTGGTTCCATGGGTATTAATGTATTGAATCGGTTTGTTAGCTGTTTTAATAGCCTGTTGCATACACCTGGCGGCACCTTCACCCGATGGCGCAACCATATCATAACCATCTGAAGTGGCACCATAACCAGTTAATTCTGCATAGATCTTAGCGCCTCTAGCAACTGCATGTTCATATTCTTCAAGGACTATCATGCCACCACCGCCAGCAATCACAAATCCATCTCTATCTTTATCGTAAGCTCTGGAAGCAATCTCAGGCGTTTCATTGTATTTTGTTGATAATGCGCCCATCGCATCAAATAACATACTTAATGTCCAATCTTCTTCTTCACCACCACCTGCAAAAACAATGTTTTGTTTACCTAATTGAATCTGTTCCATAGCATTTCCAATACAATGCGCACTGGTTGCACAAGCTGAGCTGATAGAATAATTTACACCTTTAATTTTAAAAGGCGATGCTAAACAGGCAGAAACCGTACTACCCATAGTTTGGGTCACACGATATGGTCCAACACGTTTGATACCCTTAGCCCGTAAAATATCAGCAGCTTGCACCTGACTCGCTGAAGAAGCCCCACCAGAACCGGCAATAATACCCGTATTCACATTGGAAGTGAGTGACTCATCCAAACCTGCATCTGCTATCGCCTGCTTCATGGAAATATAAGCAAAAGCAGCTGCATCACCCATAAAACGCAAGACTTTTCTATCAATGTGTTCTTTTAAATCAATATCGACGCGACCAGCAATATGGCTACGCATACCCATTTCTTTATATTCTTCTATAAAACGAATACCAGACTTTCCTTGTTTTAAGGACTCCAAAACACTGTCCGCATCATTTCCCAAACACGATACGATCCCCAAACCGGTAACTACAACTCGTTTCATAAATAAACCTATTAATAATTAAATAATCTCTTACTTTATACAAAATTGTTGACTCTGTCCAATAAAACCACGAAATCTAAGCCTCTAAATAAGCCCATGAAAATGATTAATAAAGTCTCGTACCAGGATCTATTTTTTTATTGGCACGATAGACAAAAATCATAATAAATACAAAGATGAAAATCACAATTAAAAAAATCTCAATCAAACTAAAATCGATAATTTGCAGGAACATAATCAGTAATGCAGATGCAACCATAAATATCGCATTGAGAATATTTGTATAAGCAATATTTCGAGATAGTTCAGAGGTTTTCACATGAACTTGCAAAAAAGTATATAAGGGAACAATATATAAACCACCAAAAAAACCCATCATAAATAAACTTAAGATAACAAGGACATAAAGCCACATAGTTCCACTTTCAAACTGAGTAGATTGAACTAAATTAATATAAAAATAGCTGCATATAATAAATAGCAGTAAAGTGACTATTAATCCAAAGGTACCAATCAAGTTTATCTTAGCTGTAGAAAAAAATTGATTTAAGTATCGACAGATCATTGAACCGATACCAATACCAGCCGTAAATGCAAATAATAAAAAACTAATTTCCTGTTCATCAGCATATAAATATTGTTTCCCCCAATTAGGCATTTGCGACAAGATACAAGCACCTAAAAACCAAAACAAACTAATTAAAATAACCACATGATAGACAGATAAAGTCTCCTTTACGACACGATATAAATGATAAGAATATGTTAATGGATTAAAGTCAATTTTAATTTTTGGATCTTTTGCTTCAATAAAAGGCAAGTACAGGCTAATAAAAAAACCAATAAGCGATACGCCAAGCAATGTTAAAGAAACAATAAATTGTAAACTTTGACCATCACTAACTAGAAATCCAGCCACAATTGTTCCTAATAAAATAGCAACAAAAGTCCCCATTTCTACCCAACCATTTGCCATTAATAGCCGTGAAGAGGAATTATCATTACTTTTATCGGTTCTAATTAAGTCAGGAATAATGCTGTACTTAATAGGGCCGAAAAAAGCCGATTGCGTTCCCATTAGAAATAATAATAGCAACAATAAATAATATGAGTCAGCCATAAGCGCAATAACAGCAAAACTCATAATAACAAGTTCAAGCAGTTTTAAAAAAATTACCAGCCGGTTCTTATTGAATTTATCTGCAAGCTGCCCTGCTAAGGCAGAAAAAATAAAAAATGGTAAAATGAATATGGCAAATGAGAAGGTTACTAATAATTGTGAATTTAAACCACCTAGACTGATTCCTTGGAAAACAATTAACAATACCAGAATATTTTTATAAATGTTGTCATTAAAAGCACCTAGAAATTGAATATAAAAAAAAGTGAAAAAGTGTCTGTTTAACATGATGTGATATTCTTTTCCTAAAATCCAGGATCCCTTAACAAAATGGCAATGAAATTGCATTGATTATTTAAACGTTATAATTCACATCATAATTTATATATGTCAAATAGTGAAACTTATCGTTAATAAAACCTTATGAATTGATAAAAATTGTCGATAATGTGTTTATGAAAGAACGATTAAAATCATTAAAGCTAGTTGTTTATAGTTGTTTGCTGCTTACAATAAGTTGGCTGGTGTTACCCGTGCATGCAGCAAATGAAGATAAAACCGCTGTGCAGAGTAAAACTTCTACGGTACCGCAAACAATTGCAAAGCCTAGTAATGCCAATGCTGTAAAAAAACCAGTACTTAGCCCGGGTGCCATCAGTAATACCCAGGTATTAATCGATGTTTCTGGCAGCATGAAGCAGAATGATCCCAATAATATTAGAATACCTTCTTTAAGGTTGCTTGCAGGACTATTACCTAATGATAGTAAAGCAGGTGTTTGGAACTTTGGTACCACGGTAAACCCTATTGTTGCAACCGGCATTTCTAATGACAAATGGAAAGTTCTTGCCCAGCAAGCGGCAAACTCTATCCATTCTAAAGACTTATTTACTAATATTGGTCAAGCTCTAACTGAAGCAACAAAACAATGGGAAGAACAAGATGCAAAATTAGCAGATAGCAAACCGAAAACAGTTTCTTTAATAAAAAATAATACAACCACTAAGGTCAAGCCCAAAACAGAACCAAAGCTGATAACCGAAAACCGTCATATTATTTTGTTAACTGATGGCATGGTTGATATATCCGGGGACGATAAAAAAAATTTACAGGAACGGAATAAAATACTAAAAGAATTATTACCTGAGCTAAAAAAACTTAATGTGAAAATTCATACCATTGCTCTTTCTAATAATGCTGACAAAGAATTTTTAAGTAAGCTTTCAACAGATACGGATGGCACATACGTGCCAAGTGAAAGTGCTAATGACCTGGAAAGAATTTTTTTACACTTATACGAAAAAACGACAAAACAAGACACGATTCCTTTAATTGATAATACATTCACCGTAGATGATAGTGTTTATGAATTGACCTTATTAATATTTAAAGATAAAAATGCCAAGAAAAAAGCTAGCGAGATTGTCTTGCCAAGTGGTGAAAGATATAAACGTTCAGACCACCCTTCTAAAGTCAGATGGTTTTCTGAAAAAAATTATGATTTAGTGACCATTCAAAAACCCGAAGTAGGCGAATGGCTTATTAATGCGAGTTTAGATCCAGATAATCGCGTCATGGTTGTGACTAATTTAAAAATTGAAACCAATCGTTTACCAAATAATGTCTTTATAGGTGAACAAATTAAACTGGATATCTTTTTAAGTGACCAAAATGAAATAATTTCAGATGATGAGTTTTTACAATTTACTTCTCTATCTGTTGAAAAAACACGGGATGAAGAAGACTTTGGACAACCAGTTAAAAAATGGTATCTGCATGATAATGGCTTAAGAACCGACGAGTTAGAACACGATGGTATTTTTAATCTGAAATTAGGTAAGAACTTTATTAAAGGAAGAAACGAATATGTCATTAAAGCACAATCTGACACCTTTGCCCGAGAACTAAGAAAGTCATTTTATGCTCATGATATTCCTTTGCTTTTAGGACATTTAACCATTCGGGAGAAAAACGGTAAAACTATTCGAAGGGTCACCGTCGTTCCAAATTTAGAGTATGTTTCTCCGGATAAAATTAAAATGTCTGCTAAATTAATAAATTCATTCAAAGAGGCAAAACCAATAAAATTATTGGGTGAGAATTCTCAACAATTAGAATGGTTTTTTGAAACCAGAGATATCTCACAAAGAGAAAGTTATACCATTGTATTTAATATGAAAGCACGCACACACCGAGGAAGAAATATTGATTATACGTCAAAACCGTATAAATTAAATATTGATGAAATTATTAGAAAATTGCCGTCAACGACGGTAACCGAAAATACAATGAAAACTCAAGTAGCATCTATAGATAAATCTCCAAAACCAGAGATTAAAGTCAAGCAAGAAATAAAACAAGAACCTGCGCAGGTAGATGAAGAACTACCCCAGGAATCTCAAGCTAACTGGGGCATTGCAATATCTCTAACAATTTTAGTGAACCTAATTGCCGGTGTTGCTGGCTGGTTTTTTTATCGTCGCTGGAAAAACAGAGAAACCCCTGATTTAATTAATTTAACCGGAGAAATGGGCTAATGAACTCGCTAATCCCAAACCTCTTTATCATTACCACTGAATTATCGATTGTATTAGCAATTGTGATTGGTATTATGATCTTTTTTTATCGTAAAGCTAAACAAACCGATCAGAACTCTGTCAATCAACTGGTTGAAGATATTTTAGATAATCAAGACTTTAGGGTTAAATTGTTAACAACAAATTTACAAAATAATAACTACTCAGGAGACTGTATAACAAAGGCTAAAGATCTGCATGAACTGGAAAAAGGCTTTCTACAAGAATTTTTAAATATTTATTTAAAACGAGATGTGTATCGTCTTGATAATATACCATCTGCATTAATCGAACTAACGGATGAGTTTCTTATTCCTAATAATGCAGAAAAATCAGATTCGCAGAATGAAAGTGTTGATGGCAGTAATAATAATGAAGTCGAATTAACACTTGATGAAAGTCAAATACTAGAAGAAGCCAGAGCAATAAAAGAAGAACATCTTAAAGAAATTAATGCTTTAAGATTAAAAAACACAGAACTAAATGAACATTTATTTGAAGCACTGGAAACAATTACAGGGCTTGTAACAGAGCATAGTAAGAGTACAGGCGCAAATGATAAACCTTCAGCTCAACAATTATTAGATGCTATTTTATATCTAAAAGATCACCGTGAAAAAGTTTCCAATACTGCAGCTCCTGCACCAAAGCAAGAAATAACACCAGAAGTTAAAGAAGTAGCAGTAGTTCAGGAAGAAATTGAGGACAATGAACCTGAAGATGAAACTTTATTTAGTGAAACTGTTCCTGATTTAGGAATAACGGATATATTAAATACTGATTTGGAATCCGATCTTAATCAAGCTGATAATGAAGAAACTATTGCAAAAGATGAAACTATTGATGAAGATAATACCATTGTCGGAGAGAGCGATCCCTGGGCAGATGCTTTAGCTGAGCAACATGAAGTTGAAGCCAAAATGAGTATTGGCGCAACTGAAGAAGCCGAAGATACATCAAATAATGATGAAGATGATGACCCTTGGGCAGATGCTTTAGCTGAGCAAAGTGAAGCAAAAACTGAAACTGCATCCGAACCGGAACAAGCAGAACCAGAAAAAGCAGAATCTTCAGAAGATGATCCATGGGCTGACGCTCTTGCTGAGCAAAGTGAAGGCGAATCAGCTCAAACTACTTCAGAAGATGATCCATGGGCTGACGCACTTGCTGAGCAAAGTGAAGGCGAAGCAGCTCAGGCTACTTCAGAAGATGATCCATGGGCTGACGCACTTGCTGAGCAAAGTGAAGCTGAAGCGGCCCAGGCTACTTCAGAAGATGATGGCGAAGAAGTGGATCCATGGGCAGATGCATTGGCTGAACAAAGTGCTGCTGAATCAGAACCATCAAGTCAAGAAGAAGATGATGATCCCTGGGCTTCAGCCTTAGCTGAGCAAAGTGAAGCTGAAGCATCACAAACAGAAACTGAAGAAGATCCTTGGGCAGACGCTTTAGCCGAACAAAGTGCTGGCGAAGTAAATCAAGCGGAAGATGAAGATGATGACCCTTGGGCCGCAGCTTTAGCAGAACAAAAAGAAGTAGAAGACAAGGGGTAGTGCTTAAGTGTTAAGCGTTAAGCGTTAAGCGTTAAGAATGATAAATTATTCTCGATTTTTTTCTAGTGATGAAATTATTCCCTGGAAAATATTTAATTCTTTTTGATCTAATCTGGCTCGTTTAAAAACTGACTTTAATCGTATCATTACCACGCCTGGGTGTTTTTGATTAATAAAGTTAGACTGGACCAATAAATCTTCAAACCTTTTATAGAAAAACTCTAGATCATTATTAGCAGGAAATATATTTTCATTTCGTGAATCAGTATCAGCCTGGCTTTCTAAAGTACACTGAAATATCTCATAGCAAAAGGTTTGTACCGCAGCAGCTAAATTTAACGATGAAAAATTAACAGTAGTTGGGATATAAGCATAATAGTGACATTTTCTAATATCATCACCTGTCAATCCTGTACTTTCTGTACCAAAAATTAAGGCTACTGTTGATCGATTAGCCTCATTGACCAATTTTTCAGCCGATTGTCTGGCAGTTAGTGGCGGTACATAGCCCCCCCTATCTCTGGTACTGGTACCAATAACTAAATGACAATCTTCTATAACTTCAGATAACTCATCATTTATCTGACAATTATCCAAAATATCACCTGCATGAGTTGCACGAATATAAGCATCTTTATGAGGAAAAGCGGCAGGCTTTATCAGAACTAACCGACTTAATCCCATCGTTTTCATTGCTCTTGCGACGGCACCAATATTGCCAGGGTGTTGAGGCTCAACCAGAATAATTTTAATATTTGAATGCATAGAAAAAGAAATGGCTACAACAACATAACCAATAAATGCCTATAAATAAAATTCAGAAATCAGGATTCAATTAAAACTTCAGTTCCTGGTTTAACTAATTCAAACAATTCAATAATATCGTCATTTCTCATTTTGATACAACCATGAGATGAGGGTACGCCCATTTCATCATTATCAGGACAACCATGAATGTAAATATATCTTCGCATTGTATCAACATCACCTAATCGGTTTTTACCCACCTCAGTACCGCTTAACCACATAATTCGAGTTAAGATCCAATCTCTATCAGGAAACTCCACATTATAACTTTCACAGTAGATCTCGCCCGTTGGCCTTCGGCCCGAAAAAATTGTATTCTCTGCGCAATTTTCACCTATTTTTGCCCGTATAATGTGCTTGCCCAAGGGAGTGCACTCACTACCAACTAACTGTCCTGTTCCATTCTTAGCACTTGCAATAGGATATTGCCTTATTATATCTCCGTCATTATCAAATAAAGACAGTTCCTGTTCTTTAATTTTAATTAATATATTCAATTTTTAATTCTCAGCTAAATAATTAGAAAATATGATTTTTAATATTATAGTACAAATAGAAAATTAAAAAGGCTTAAATAAGAAATGTCTTATTGAAAATTAATAAATTTGCTTATTTGTTGTAGTATTATCGATAAAACACTGTTATAGTTAGCCCGCTTGAGAGTGATTGAGTTGAAGGAACAAGCAGCAAAATCAAACAAAACTGCTTATATATAGCGATATATGTCAAGTACTTACTGCAAAAAACTTATCAAGTAAAAACAAAAAACAAAGGTGAACAAAGCAAATAGTTAAAAACACCTAATTAATAAGCGTAACTTAGCAATTACAAATTAAAAACTAAGCTAATTTACCAATAATGATTTAAAAGATTAA
>JADGAU010000103.1 GCA_015231865.1 Gammaproteobacteria bacterium
TAAGTTTATGTTTCCATGGGTAACGATGATAAGTCAATGTTATTGGGACATTAATAATTTCAGTTTTATCTGCTTGTCCATAATATCCAGAGCTAAACTCAATATTATAATTAATATCAAAATTTAACGGTTTAGATTCATCGGCATAAGCACTTAAACTAATGCAACAGAAAATAATGACGAAATAATTATTTTTTATCATTAGTATCAGTGACGCGATGGCCTTTGCGGTCTAGATGGTCGATTTGGTCTTTGAGTCGTCATACGCTTTGGCCTAGCCCTATTATTACTTTGTGACATGCGCTGCTCATATCCCATACCATAATGTGTTTTTTGAGATGATTGACTTTGACTATTAAATTCAGTGCTATCTATTTCGCTGTTAATATTATTATTGATAGACAAATCTTCAGCCTGTAAATAATTGGAAAAGATTATTAATAATAGTGTTAAGCTTACTATGCGATAGTTTACTCTACTCATGTTTTAATCCAGAGCTTTTCAAAAAGGTTAAGTATTAATATTTCGATCATAAAAATTATTTTACTTAACAAATGTTTCTAATTTATTTCTAAGTTAAAATAAATTCATATCAAATTAAAACAAAACTCTAACATATAACAATTATGACTGACACTAATCTGCCACATATTCTAATCGTTGATGATGATCAAGGTATACGTGACTTATTACAACGCTACTTAAGTGAACAAGGAATGCGGGTTGCAACTGCACAAGATGCAAAAAGCATGGATACTTACCTGGCTGAAAATTCGATTGATTTATTAGTTCTTGATGTCATGATGCCTGGTGAAGATGGACTCAGTATTGCCAGAAGAGTCAGTGACTCAAATGGACCACCGATTATTATGTTATCAGCAAAAGGTGAAGATATTGAAAAGATTATCGGCCTGGAAATGGGTGCCGATGACTATATGGCCAAACCATTTAATCCTCGTGAACTATTGGCTCGCATTAAATCTGTATTGCGAAGAAGTCCTCAACTACAAAACACAACGACAAAAGAAGAAAACGAGTCTCATGAATATTGTTTCGGTGACTATAAACTGGATGTAAGTAATCATCAGTTATCTTGTCGGGGTCAGACTCTCGAAATCACTGGTGGTGAATTTGCTTTGTTACAGGTCTTTAGCGCCCATGCTAATCGAGTTCTAAGTCGAGATCAACTAATGGACATGCTCAAACGTGATGAGCGAGATCCCTTTGATCGCAGCATTGATATTAAAGTTACCCGACTTCGTAAAAAAATTGAAAATGATCCAAAATCACCTAAATATATCAGAACCGTTTGGGGCAGCGGCTATATGTTTACGCCCGAAGGATTCATCAAATAATGCCGACTTTTTTACAAGGTCTTGTTGCACGTACTGGCGTTATCATTGCTTCAGCTTTGCTTATCTTTACTCTGTTTTCGAGCATTGTCGTTTATGTCTATTTAATGGTTCCAATTGCTCGCCAATCATCAAATGATCTTGCCGCCCTAATTACTCTATCCGCACAGACCTGGGTCGAACTTCCACCCAATACTCGCCCTGATTTTGAAAATACTTTAAAAGTTCAACATGATTTAACCTTGTCAGCCAATAAACAAGATGAACTTCAACTGTCTTTTAAAACGCCCTTTATACAAATGCTTGAAACAGCTTTATTAAAAAGATTAGGAGAGCAAATTGAATTATACAAAGGCAAGACCGATGGTATTTGGATTTGGGTCAAAGTTCCCATTGCTTCTCGCACTTTATATTTAGGTTTTTCAGAAAACCGAATGGGCCCTAAACCACCTCTTGCTTTATTTTTAATTATCAGCCTTGGGGCCATTATTACTATTTTTACCAGTGTCTTATTGGTTAAATATTTAAATCACTCTTTAACTCGCTTATCTAATGCTACTATTGAAATTGGTCATGGCAGGTTAGATATGAAATTATCTGAAACTGGTCCTTCTGAACTTGCTCAACTAGCCAAAAGTTTTAATAAAATGTCAGCTCAAATTTCTGTTTTACTAGCTAATAGAACCACTCTTTTAGCTGGAATTTCTCATGACTTAAGAACACCAATTGCCAGAATTCAGCTAGCTTTAGAAATGGTCAAGTCTGAAGATAAGGACTTAATTAACTCTATCAGAAATGATTTAGAGGCGATGAATCAATTAATTAGCCGTACCCTGGAGCTATCAAAAACCTTTTCTCAATCAAATAGTGAAATGAATACCATTCAACTTAATAATTTCATCCTGCAAATTGTTGAGAAATATAACTCTGAAACGACAATCCATTTCACCTCTGAAAAAGAATATATAGTTCTAGTACCTGAACTGATGCTACAAAGAATTATTACCAATCTACTTGAAAATGCTATTCGCTATGGAAATAATCTTCCGATTGATATTGAGATTAAGAAACAGGAAAACGATATATTAATTAATATCTTAGATAAGGGTGATGGCATACCAGTAGATAAATATGAATTAATTTTTCAGCCATTTTATCGCCTTGAATCTTCAAGAAGTACCATTACTGGAGGAAGTGGCCTCGGTTTAGCCATTGTACAGCAACTTTGCCAGGTCAATAATTGGGAAATAAAACTCTTGCCTCGAACTGGCGGTGGAACAATTGCTCAACTAAAAATTAATAATTAGGACTTAATTAACTCTTAAGTAACAAAATTTTAAGCTCTTGCTTTTGTTACTTAACGTTTCGAGCGTATTGTTTGTTTTACGCTATGGCCACTTTTGAGTAACTAAATTTATTGCTGAAGCTTTAAATTAATTAAGTCCAAATTTTGATTAACTACTTATTTATTATTAAGCCCATGGACAATCGCTTTGAGCATCAACGCCAACCATAGATATTTGTTCAATATAATGTGGCGCATCGTTGTGTCCACCTTGATAAGAAACAAAACCTTTTTCCTGAGCTTGATGTCCATTAGTACCTTGTCCATTAGTACCAGAGTTATGAGCATTATTGCCTTGATTTCCATGTCCCTGTTGTTGTTGTGCCATGGCATTATCAGATTCAAGGATTTGTGCTAAAACATCTTCAGAAATTACTTGTGCTTCATAAGCCATACCTATATTTTCTAGTTGATCAACAAATGCATTCAAATGGTTGTTCGATGCATTAAGTAAATTTGTATACAATGAAACAACTTGTGGATTATCAGTTTCAGAGATAGCTATTTGTAAGTCCTGAATATCAACCTCTTCAATCAATGCACCAACCATTAAGGCATCTTCAAGTGATGCCGAACCTTGTGATAGTAATTGCTCGTAAAGACCTGATAATTCTTCAATAGTAAAATCACCTGCTTCGCCACTGGCAATACTTTCTATATCATATTGTTCAATAATACTAGTCACACTATCAACGTGTTTTTGCTCTGAATCTGAAATATTATCAAATACTTTTAAGCCAAATGTTTCATATAGTTCATCATAAACATCACGAGCAAGTTGTTCTTCTTGCTGCATAAACAATAAAGTTTCAATATCACTTGAAGTTAATACGGTATCATTTGTTGGACTTGTATCTATAGTTATTGATGAATCGATAGAAAGTGCTTTCTTATTTTGTATTTTGTTTTTCATGATTATTCTCCACAAATTAATAAATATATCGTTTGTCATTATTGGAACAGCTAATTGCTGAGTTATTGTGGATATAATAGAAAAAGATTGTTGCTTAACTATTTCTTGAAATAATTAAATTGTTTCAAATTGTTTCAGAACCAAAAAATTTTCATTTATTAAGATGGCAAAATATATTGCCAACTTGTAACAATAGTTTAAAATTAGCATCAAAATTGATATAGCATGAATTATTAATTTCTCATTTTGACCAACGTAAACCTTTTCCAATCCAGGTACATGATAATGAACAAAGTTAATAAGTTATGGATTATTCCTCCTATTCTATTGTCAATCATTTTATTGATTGTTCTACCAAAATTTAAGCAAGGTCCTAAAATACAGGAAGCGGTTGAAAAGGCTGTTCCCGTTAAAGTAATCCAAACAATCAGACTTCCTTTTGCACCAAAAATTACCGCTTATGGAACAACTCGTCCCACACAAGTCTGGAAAGCCATTACTGAAGTTTCCGGAAAAATAACCTGGATATCTGAGCAATTAAAAGAAGGCAATATTATTAGCAAAGGTACACATCTTCTTTCCATAGACGATACTAGCTATCAGTTAAACTTAAAGCAAATACTTGCCCAGATTAAACTACTTGAAATTAAGATTCGCGCCACTGAAAACACGCTGGCAATTGAACAAAAACGTTATCAGTCTTTAGATAATGAAGTAAAAAGAAAACAAAAGTTATTAAAAAAAGGCACATTGCCACAGTCTAATTATGATGAAGCAATGCGCAGTCTATTATCTATAGAATTATCTATTCAAAATCAAAAGAACAACCTGGAATTACAAAAATCTGAAAATGACGTTTATCTGGTACAAAAAGCTCAGGCTAAGCTGGAAATCGCCAATACTCAAATCACTAGCCCAATGGATATAAGAGTTACCGAACTCAATATCCAGACGAATCAATATACCAATAAAGGACAAGTGCTTTTATCTGCCGATGGTATTGATGCAGTTGAAATCGAAGCCCGAATTCCTATTGGTCAATTAAAACCGCTCTTATCTTCAAATAAAGAAGCTTCTAAAAATGATATTGACATTGATGAAGCAGCCACAGAAAAATTACCTGGTGCCAAAAAATTAGCGGCAAAGGTTATTTTAAAAACTGCAACACATCAAGTTCAGTGGCCAGCAGAAGTTGATAGAGTTGCTGGTATTATTGATCCCGCAACTCAAACAATTGGCGTTGTTGTTAAAGTTTACAATCCTTATCAATTGGCTCAACCAGGAAAACGTCCTGCTTTAATCAGAAATACACTTGTTGAAGTTGAGCTGCAAAAAAAAGGTAAAGGAGAACCTATAATTATTCCTCAATCGGCCTTACAACAAGGAAAAGTCCTTATAGTTGATAGTGACAACCGTTTAAAAATGGTTAAAGTTAAACCCATGTTTAAACAAGGTAATCTGGTCATTATTGGCAAAGGATTAGAAGAAGATGAAAAGATTGTTATTTCTAAATTAATTCCAGCCATTGAAGGCATGTTGCTTGAACCTATCAATGATAAAAAAGCCATGCAAAAGCTCAAGAAGGAGGTACTTGGTCAGGATGAAAATGCTCAGAAGAATAAAAAAGGACAATCAAAATGATTGCTTATTTTATCAAACATCCCACTGCTGCCAATTTATTGATGCTGGCGCTTATCGTCTTAGGACTGGTTAGCCTGCCAAAACTGCAAAGAGATACTTTCCCGGTTATACCAGCCACAGAAATTGAAATACGTTTAAGTTATCCGGGCGCAACACCATTTGAAGTTGAAGATGCTATTTGTTATCGGGCCGAAGATGCAATGGATAGCATTGCCTATTTAAAAGAATTACGCTGTGATGCCCGAGATAACCTGGCAATCATTAGTGCTGAAATGGAAGAAAAAGCTGATATCACTAAGTTTTATAATGATATCAAAGGTGCCATTGATGGCATTTCCACTTTCCCAGATAAAGTAGAACCAGCATCCATAGAAATTCTTGAACGAGATGCCGTTGTTGCCAGCGTTATGATAACGGCTAATACATCTGACTCTGACTTAAAAGCCTATGCCGAAAAAGTGCGTCGTCGCCTTAAGCAAAATCGCCAGATAGCCCAGGTTAAGCTGTATGGATTTTCTGAAGAAGATATCGTTATTGAAATTCCAGAACAAGTGCAGCATCGCTATCAGTTGGGAATTTCTGATATTAAAAACATTTTAGAGCAACAAAGTCAGGATGTACCTGCTGGTGTTGTGACTACTGCATCAGGAGATTTTATTGTTCGCTTTGCCGGGCAAAAGAAAAAAATCTCAGAATTTAATCAAATTTTAATTACCTCATCAAAAACTGGTGCCAGCATCAAACTTGGTGATATTGCAAAAATAAAAAAACAATTTAAAACATCCGAAGATAAAATTTATTTTAATGGTCATCGTGCAGCCCAGTTAGAGGTGTCCAGAAACTATAATCAGGATGCACTAAAGGTGATGACTGCTTTAGAGCAAAGTTTAGTTAAGGAAAGAGAAATAGCGCCAAAAGGAGTGGCCATAGAAATTTCTCAAAATGTGACCGAAAATATAAAAGATAGACTAAACATTCTAATGGAGAATGGCTTACAGGGAATTATTCTGGTGATTGTTTCTCTTTGGCTATTCTTTAGTTTTCGTTATAGTTTCTGGGTTTCAATGGGCCTGCCTGTGTCATTTCTTGGTGCTATCTTTTTTATGAATTTATTTGGTTATACCATTAATATGATGACTTTGGTTGCACTATTGGTTGCCATTGGCCTATTAATGGACGATGCCATTGTTATTGCTGAAAATATTGCCGCCAAAATGCTTGAGAATGCAGATTCGTTAACAGCTGTTGTTGAAGGAACAAAACAGGTTTTTCCGGGCGTGCTATCTTCATTTCTAACCACTATTATGATTGTTGGCCCGCTAGCCTTTATGACTGGTAAAATGGGCGCTGTTTTACAATACATACCCGCTGTTTTAGTGATTGTTTTAAGTGTCAGTTTAATTGAAGCTTTTTTAATATTGCCGGCTCATCTTTATCATTCCAGTCAAAAAAAATCGATTCATCATCGTAATGCTTTTCAACAAAAATTTAACCAACTATTTGATAGCTTAAGAGACAAAATATTTGGCTCATTAATTAAAAAAGTAAGTCAACAGGCTTATTTAACAGTCGGTATTATTATCGCTTTGATTATATTTTCTTTATCCATGTTACCGGCTGGTGTACTTAAATATCGTGCCTTACCGATTTTGGAAAGCGATGTTATTCAGGCTCGTGTACTACTCCCTCAGGGAACACCATTAGATGAAACTGAAGCAGTTGTAGAAAAACTCGTCAAAGCATTACATCAGGTTGATGAAAAGCACACTGAGCGCCAACCAGGCAAACAACAACTACTTAGAAATACGACTGTTTTTTATAATAAGAATGTCGATGCAAAAGAAAGTGGTGCCCACATTGCAACGATAAGCGCCGATCTATTAAGAGCAGAATCAAGAAATAGTTCAATTCGTGAATTAATATTGGATTGGCAAAATTTTACAGGACAAATCCCAGGTGTTTTAGCACTTAAGTTTACTGACAAAGAGCGAGGTATTGCAGGTAAGGCAATTGATATTCGCCTGATGGGTACAAAACAGGAAGTGCTTAAAAATGCATCTATCGATTTACAGAATTGGTTAAGTCAGTTTAAAGGTGTACTTGAAGTCTCTGATGATTTAAGAGCCGGTAAATCAGAATTTGTGATCAGTTTAAAAGACACAGCTGATATGCATGGCGTTAGTGCAGCCACACTTGCCAATGAGCTTCGCTCTGCTGTTTATGGTAAGACGAATCTGCAAGTTCAAAGTAGCGGACAAACTTTAGATGTTATCCTTAAACTTTCCAAAGATGAGATTAAGGGACTAGAAGATATCCTCTATTTGCCCATTCCTTCAAAAACAGGTCAGCTTGTACCTTTATCTGCCGTGGCAGAGGTAACAGAGAAACAATTATTTTCACGTGTCTTTCGAGTGCATGGAATGAAAGTTGTAACAGTCGAGGGTAGTCTTGATACGGAAGTTGCCAATGCAAAAGAATTAATGATGATAACCAAGAAAAAATTTATTCCCGAGTTAAAAGAAAAATATCCCAGTGTCAAAGTTCAGTTTGTTGGTCAGGGAAAAGAGTCTGCTGAAACCTTGTCATCGCTTGGTCAGAATATCATCATCGGTTTAATCGGCGTTTTTATTATTTTATCGTTTCAGTTTAGATCTTATGTTCAACCTTTTGTTGTCTTGCTTGCAATTCCAACTGGATTAATAGGTGTGGTATGGGGACATATTGCCATGGGACTTGAACTGTCTATGCCTAGTTTAGTTGGCCTGGCAACCTTAAGTGGTATTGTGGTTAACGATAGTATTTTACTGGTCAGCTTTATTAAGGCACAAATTATCAATGGTTCCAGTGTTATTGAGGCGGCTCAGAATGCTGCTAAAGATAGATTTCGAGCAGTCATACTAACTTCCTTAACCACCATTATTGGCCTTTTCCCTCTATTGATAGAAACCAGTACACAAGCACAGTTATTAATACCGTTAGTGGCTAGTTTAGCATTTGGACTGTTAGCGGCAACAGTCATGTCTTTATTCCTGATCCCCGCTTGTTTTATTATCTTGTCGGACTTTGTCGATTTTAATAAAACTATTGAAGCTGAACATTAAATAAATGGTCCAAAATAATAGAAAAATTAACTCGTTCTAGAACTTCTATTTTGCTGAAAACATTCAATTAAGTTTGCAGATCATCAATGAATCAAACTCCACTTTTGCAGACGTTCATAACCTCAATCAATTTATATCTGGTTGTTCAACAGGAATAATACAACTGAGTAAAGCGTCAACATCAGGGTGATTTTCAGCCCATATTTTTCCATAATTAAGATTGATTATTTCTTTAGAAATAGTTAATCCAATACCCTCAGTGGATTCTGGTAACCAGTTTATATTCAGATTCTTTTCAAGAATTATTGACTGAAACTCACTTAAGCAAGTATCTGTTATTTTTTTAAGTTGGCTATGGTGATAATTAAGCTCACTTCTTTTGGAGCCAATTTCAGTTTAATCCAGTAAGTTTTGTACATAGCCATGCATTTTTTTACCACTAATATTGACCTTATTACTATTTTAATTCGTGGTGAATCCTCAAGAGGTTCTTTATATAAAAAAATTATAAAAAGAACGATAGATATACTTGATTTACCTTATGAAATCATGAAAGTAGAGAAAATAACTAGAGATAAAGTTGAATATACAGATATTATTTTATCTTTATTAGGTAGTCGATAATGATTAAAGCAACAGTAAGGTAAAAACAATGAGCAGAACTTATAAACAATGAAAAGTTGTTATTAAAGTTATGGAATGGCGAAATAGATTCTGCTGATTATGTATCAGAACATAAATCAGTATAATATAGCTTATTATGAAAAAATGTATAACAAATTTTATTGATTTTATTAAAGGCACATATAAAGAGAAATCAGGGGTAGAAATTTCTCAGTACTCTATAATAAAACTATATATTTCAGGAATACACAAAATGAACAGATATAAAAAAGAGCAATTTAAATTACGTAAAAAAATGTTAGTCGATAAATCTTCAGAAGAAATTGCTGAACTGAAAAACCAAAATAAAATCATTGAGAAAATTGAAGCTCTAGCTAAAAAACTTCATTTGGAATTATTTTCAGAAGAATATGATTTTATGTATGACAATTATGATGAGTATAAACAGCGGCTGAATAAAAATATTAATCCTATGTCGTTAGAGTATATTGAAAATGTCAATAAAAAACGGATCTCACATGGTTTTCAACCGTTACCAGAAGATGGATTAGCTGAAAATCAAGAAACTCTCAATTATTGTTATTATCAAGCAATTCATCAGTTGAAAACCAATTGGTTATAAATCTGAACTGAGCAATTATTTTAATAAGGAAAAAGTATGTTTGATGATTCAGAATTAAATAATAATACTTTGGCATATCAAACAAGCGATGTAAAGGCAAATAAGAAAGAAGTCCTGAGATACTTGAAGAATAAACCAAACGATTTGATGCATGTCAGTGAAGAATTACGTGCGGACAGAGATGTGGTGATGCTAGCTGTCAGTCTGGAAGGTGAATGCCTAAAATATGCTGCTAAGCCATTACAAAAAGATAAAGACATCGTAAAAGCTGCTATTCAAAATGATGGCTATGCTTTACTGCATGCCGATAAAAGTCTGTATGATGATATGGAGATTATTCAAATAGCGGTACAAAATAATCCTGGTATGCTCAAATTTGCCAATGATGAATTTAAAAAAAATAAAAGGCTTGTTTTAGAAGTGGTCAAATCTGGAGGTTATCTTGAAGATGTTATTCCTGAACTACAAGCTGATAAAGAAATTGTCATGGCAGCAGTAAATAATGAAGGGTTAAATTTAGAATATGCTTCTAATGAATTAAAAACGGATAAAGAAGTTGTTATGGCAGCAGTCAATAATCGAGGGTCTGCTTTGCAATATGCCGATAAAAATTTACAAGCAAACAAAGAAATTGTATCAGCGGCAATAAGTAATTATGGTTCAGCTATTGAGTTTGCAGACAATCAACTACAAGAGGATATTAATCTGCAAAAAATAGCTGTTCATAATTCCCCCTGGGCTTTGGAATTTGCTTGTCAGCAAATAAAATCTGACAAAGAAATTGTTTTAGCAGCTATAAAAGTCCATCATCGGGCTATCTGTTTAGCCGATGAAAATTTATTTTCCGATAAAGACTTTATGATGCAAGCAGCGGATTATGGCGCAGCTGTTTTAGACTGTGCCAGTGAAGAAATTTTAACTGATAAAGACTTTGTAGTTAAAGCACTTGATTGTTCTCGTAGTATGTTTAGCTATGAGTCGATTCCAGATAGTTTAAAAAACGATCGAGATGTTATCATCAAGGCTTTAAAAAGAGATGGAATGTTCCTTGGCGAACTGGACAAAAAATATAGATGTGATAAAGAACTTGTCATGATTGCAGTTTCTGAGCTAGGGTTGTCACTAGAATTTGCATGTGAAGAACTTCAAAATGACAAATCTGTGGTAATGATAGCAGTCAATAATGTAAGTTCTGTGTTGAAGTACGCTTCTACAGCATTGCAAAATGATAGAGATATTGTTTTAACTGCAGTACAGTTTTGGGGTTTAGATTTACAGTAT
>JADGAU010000104.1 GCA_015231865.1 Gammaproteobacteria bacterium
CTTAGCTAAAATTCAGAAAATCAAAGAGACTTACCCAACCCCTTTTCATTTGTATCAGGAAAAAGAACTGATTGAACATGCTAATCGATTTCAAAAAGCATTCAGTGTGTTTCCGGGGTTTCAGGAATATTTTGCTGTTAAAGCGACACCTAATCCAATTATTCTAAAACTACTCAAGGATGCTGGTTTTGGTGCTGACTGTTCATCGCTTGCTGAACTTATTTTATCGGAGAAAGTCGGTATTACGGGTGAGCAAATTATGTTCACATCAAATGATACTGAGCTTTATGAGTTTGCTAAGGCTAAAGAGCTTGGCGCAATCATAAATTTGGATGATATCAAACATATCGATTTTATACACGAAGGATTGGGGTTACCTGATTTATTATGTTTTCGTTATAACCCGGGGCCTCTTAGGGAAGGTAATGCAATTATTGGTGATCCGAAAGAAGCTAAATACGGTTTTACCAGAGATCAATTATTTGAAGGTTATAAGAAATGTAAAGAGCTTGGTGTGAAGCGTTTTGGGTTGCATACGATGGTAATTTCAAATGAATTAAATCCTGATTTCTTTGTTGAAACAGCGATAATGTTATTTGAATTAGTTGCCGAAATAAAAAATGAATTAGATATCGATATTGAATTTGTTAATTTAGGTGGTGGTATTGGTGTTGCATATAGACCGGGAGAAACGCCGGTTGATTATGACTATGTTGCAAATAAAGTAATGCAAGAGTATCAACGCTTAATCGAGCCGATCATTAAACAATCAGCACGTGAACCTCTAAAAATTTATATGGAATGTGGACGAGTCATTACTGCACCTTATGATTACTTAATTACCGATGTTATTCATATGAAACATACCTATAAGGATTATGTCGGAACAAATGCAACAATGGCGAATTTAATGCGTCCGGGAATGTACGGCGCTTATCACCATATTTCTGTGTTAGGTAAAGAAGATGCTGATTGCGATCATACTTATGATGTAACAGGTTCTTTATGCGAAAATAATGATAAATTTGCAGTTGATCGTCAATTACCGGAAGTTGAAGTTGGTGATATTATTGCTATTCATGATGCTGGAGCACATGGCCATTCAATGGGGTTTAACTATAATGGTAAATTACGTTCTGCTGAATTGCTTTTAAGAGAAGATGGTTCAGTTTTACAAATTCGACGTGCAGAAACATTAGATGATTATTTTGCAACATTAGATTTTGAGCAGATAAAAGATTTTAACTAGGGGTCGGAGTCAAATTACAGAATATTCAATTTGACTTAGATAAATATTATTTAGAATAGACTAGCGGTGGTTTCAGTCGTTAATTGACTCCGACCCCGCTAATACAAGAAATAAAGGAAACAAACAATGGTTCAAAGAAATAAGAATATTGCCAAATTACAGGCGGGTTATTTATTCCCGGAAATTAATCGACGCAAGTCAGAGTTTATCGCTAAAAACCCTGACGCAAAGATTATTAGTTTAGGAATTGGTAATACCACTGAACCATTACAATCAACAGCGGTAAAAGCACTAAAAGATGCATCTGAAGCAATGGGTACTGCAGAAGGTTATTCTGGCTATGGTGATGAACAGGGAATGACTGCGCTAAGAGAGAAAATTGCAGAGAAATTTTATAATAATATTATACCTGCGGATGAAATCTTTGTATCTGATGGTGCTAAGTGTGATACCGGACGTCTACAAATGATGTTTGGTAGTGATTCTACCATTGCAGTTCAAGACCCATCTTATCCTGTATACGTTGATAGTGCAGTTATTATGGGACAAAGTCAGCTTTATAATAAAGACAATGATCAGTTTAATGGTATTGAATATATGCCATGTACAGCTGAAAATGGATTTTTCCCGGAATTAAAAGCAGCAGATGTGATTTATTTTTGTTCACCTAATAATCCAACTGGGGCTGTTGCTACTAAAGAACAATTAACTAAACTGGTCAAATTTGCTAAAGATAATAAATCCATTATTGTTTTTGATGCAGCTTATGCTGAGTTTATTTCAGATCCAGATTTACCTAAGTCTATCTATGAAATTGAAGGTGCAGATGAAGTTGCCATTGAAGTATGTTCTTTCTCTAAACCATTTGGTTATACCGGTGTTCGTTTAGGCTGGACTGTTGTTCCAAAGGCGCTTAAGTTTGAAGATGGTTCTTCAGTTCGTGATGACTGGAATCGTATTATGACAACCGTCTTTAATGGTGCTTCAAATATTATCCAGACAGCGACAATTAATATGCTCAATGATGAAGGCATGAAAGAGATGCGTGAATTGGTTGCTTTTTATATGGAAAACGCACGCTTAATAAAGAATGCTTTGGATAGTTATGGCTTTACTACTTATGGTGGTGATAATGCACCTTATATCTGGGTTAAAACAGATAAAATGGATTCATGGGAAGCCTTTAGCTATATTTTAGAAACGGCTCATATTGTGACTACGCCTGGTGCTGGTTTTGGTCCTGCCGGTGATGGTTATGTTCGTTTTAGTGCTTTTGGTGGTCGTGAGAATATTCTTGAAGCTATTGATAGAATGAAGGGGTTGTCTTTATAAGTTAAGTATTCCTGTACTTGCTGCGTTATTACGTAAAAAACTCGCTTTTGGTATTTCTAAATAGACAAAAGTTGATAATTAGGATTGTTTATATGTCTGTATGGTGTGTTGTCATTGAACTAGCTCAGACAGTTTTACTCCATAACACAGCAAGCACAGGAACACTCAAATTATATAGAAGTGGTTGTTAGCAAGAACATAATGAATACTTCTCTATCTTCCCATAAAGTCTGTTTAGCTCCAATGTTAGACTATACCGATAGGCATTTCCGTTATTTGTTACGCCTAATCACCAAGAAAACTTTTCTATATTCTGAAATGGTAACAACTGGTGCTATTTTACATGGCCAGCATCAGCAGCGTTATCTTCAGTTTTCTGAAGCAGAACATCCAGTTGCTTTGCAATTAGGCGGTAGTAATCCAGTTGATTTGACTAAGTCTTGTCAAATAGCTGCAGAGCATGGTTATGATGAATTTAATTTAAATGTTGGTTGCCCAAGTCCAAGAGTAAAGTCGGGAGCTTTTGGTGCGGTATTGATGGAGCAGCCTGATTTGGTTGCTAATTGTTTGCATGCTATGAAGCAAGCTAGCGATATTCCAGCCACCATTAAAACAAGAATTGGTATTGATCATAATGATGATTATCAACAGTTATTAGCATTGGTTGAAGCAATTGTTAAGGTCGGCATTGATACAATTATTGTTCATGCGCGTAAGGCGTGGCTGGATGGTTTAAGTCCCAAGGATAATCGTGAAATTCCACCATTACGTTATGATTATGTTTATCAGTTAAAAAAGGATTTTCCTGAATTAACGATCATCATCAATGGCGGTATTAAAACGTATGATGAAATTGACGAACATATCAAACACGTTGATGGTGTGATGATTGGCAGAGAAGCTTATCATAATTGCTTTTATTTTCATCAGGTTGACCATCGTTATTACCAACAAAATCAGGACAATATAACTCGTAAAAGCGTATTAAAACATTATTTTGAATACATAGAAAAACATTTGATAGATGGCGTGCCTTTTAGTCATATGGCTAAACATACTTTGGGTTTATTTCATGCGTGCCGGGGTTCTCGCTTATATAGAAGAGAATTAAGTGAAAACATACATAAAAAGGGTAAGGGCATTGAGGTTTTAGAACATGCAATGGCAATGGTTAACTGTGATTAAAAGCAGATACATCATTTAGACTACTGACTACTTTTATTGTCCTTTCAGTTTCGCCTCGGCTTTTTTTAACAAGATAACTGCATTTTTAGCAATTTTAGCTTCTTTCTGAGCTATTTCTCGAGTTTTTAATAATTCTTGTTTTAATTTAGCAACCATTGCCTGAGAGTTTTTTAGCGCTTCTGTGACTTGTGATAATTTTTTCTTGTAATAATCAATATCGTTATTCGAATCATCTTCATCTGTTGATAACTCAGCTTGATCCTCGATTGGCATTTCAGCTAATTCTTTAACAGAAAACTCTGATTTTTGATGTTTGACTTCGTGGATTATTTCTTCAGGAACTTTATCTAATTGCTCTTGGCTGGGCTTACCGACACCACCTTTTAGTACTGATGCATCAAGATTTTGTTGAATAAACAAAAAGGCTGCTGCAGATGCACGGTGTTCAGTATTGGAATAAATAACATAATGAATATCATCATCGAGTTTTAAAATTAAATCACGAATATCTCTTAAAGTACTATGAATACTACCTTCAATACCATTAGCTGCATGTTCAATTTTATTTCTAACATCAACGAATTGAATTTTAAGGTCGGTGTCTTTTAACTCTTCAATTTGTTTACTGGTATACATCTGTAAAATAGGTTTTACCAGTAATTCAATGAAATCATCCTTAAATAATTTAAGAACAACACCATCACTTTTCATACTGACTGTTGCGCCACGGGCAATACCGGTAATTAATGCTTCTTCACCAAAACCAATACCTGTACCTATAACCGCTAAGGGCTTTTGTTTTCCAGTTGCTTCATCTTTTCTGGAAACTATACAACTACCTTGTTTGATAATGTAATAATTCTGATCATCGGTATCCCCCTCGCGGATAACCATTTTACCCTTAGATAGTTGAACTTCCTGAAGTTTCATCAATACCGCCTGCATGTTGGCCGCGGGCAATTGAATAAAGGCATTAGATTGAAGAAACTTTGACATCCAGTCATCTTCATCTTCGTCATCACCAACATCAGAAACTTCAATACTGCCTGGTGATGCGCCATTAACAATGACTCTAAATAGTTGAGTATCAATGATTAGAACACTTAATTGTGTTCTGGCTGTTGCTGTAAAAATACGGGGAGTTCCTTCAGAGACAGCTTTAAGAGCTGCAGATTCACCAGCAACAATTTTTTTTGTTGATGCAACTGACGAACTTAACTCGATTTCACCTGATAGTAAATAGACAGTCCACTGATCACGATCGCCTTCCTGAAATAATATTTTTCCAGTAGGTATCTTTTGTAGAACTGACTTATCCAAAACTTCTTCAATTTTATCAATAGATAAAGTGTCGAGCGGTGATAATTTTTTTATCAGATTTAGATCAACAGATTTAGGCGAAACCGCCATAAGTAACTTACTCCAGAATTAATCCCTAATTTGAGTGTTATAATATAGCGCTATAAGACGATTTGGTCTACTAATCAGAGCAATATTTTATGAAAATTATTGAAAAATACAATCTTTAATGAATACTCAGCAAAATAACAATATCTCAACCCATAAATCCATATCTAAATCTAGGTTAAAAATCGACTTTGTTAAACTCTTAAGTCAAATAAACCTTTGTCTGATTAAAGATCGATTTAAGTTAAGAAGTCAGCTAAAAAATATTCAGCGCGATAGTGACAAACTCTCTCAGGATAAACAATTAAAATTACTGGAGTCCTGGCAGCAAAGAAGTTTGCAAAGCATGGAACTGGCAAATTTACGTAAAAGTAGATTGCCAGAAATTACCTATAACGAAGCTTTACCTGTAAGCCAGTCAATAAAAAAAATTCAAAAAGCTTTTGTACAGAATCAAGTGATTATCGTTGCCAGTGAAACTGGTTCTGGTAAGACGACGCAATTACCTAAAATGTGTCTGCAGACAGGTAGAGGAATATTTGGCAAAATTGCACATACTCAACCACGTCGAATTGCTGCCATCAGTGTAGCAAATCGTATTGCTTTTGAGCTTAATTCTGAATTAGGCGATTTTGTTGGTTATAAAGTTAGATTTCAGGATAAAACATCTCATCAAAGTTATTTAAAATTAATGACTGATGGCATGTTGTTGGCAGAAATTCAGCAGGATCATTTTCTTAATGAATATGACACGGTGATTATTGACGAAGCGCATGAACGTAGTCTCAATATTGATTTTTTACTCGGTTATTTAAAAAAACTTATACTTAAACGACGTGATTTAAAAGTTATTATTACTTCTGCAACCATTAATACAGAGCGTTTTTCTAATTTTTTTAATCAAGCACCAGTGATTGAGGTTTCAGGAAAGCTTTGGCCGGTTGAAGTTCGTTATCGCCCTGTTGAACTCGAAGAGCAAGATGAGACAGATGCTATTTTAGAACATGAGGTGGATATTAATTTAAGAATTGTTCATGCCGTGGACGAGCTTGTTCGTGAAGGTGGAGGCGACATACTGATCTTTTTTAGTGGTGAGAAAGAAATAAGAGATGCCCTGGACTATTTAAAATCACAATTTAAAGATCAAATGATTTATATTCCATTGTATGCAAGGTTAACGGCGGCAGAACAAAAGCAAATATTTAAAGAAGAACAAAAGCGGCGCATTATTTTATCAACCAATATAGCCGAAACCTCTTTGACAGTACCTGGTATTGAATATGTTATTGATACGGGAACTGCCAGAATCAGTCGCTATAGTGTAAAAAATAAAATCCAGTTATTACCGATTGAAAAAGTATCTCAGGCTTCAGCAAAACAAAGAAGTGGTCGTTGTGGCCGTGTTTCTTCCGGTATTGCCATTCGCCTGTATTCAGAAGATGATTTTCAGTCCCGTTCATTGTTTACCGATGCAGAAATTTTAAGAACTAACCTGGCTCAGGTCATTTTACAAATGTTAAAATTACGTCTGGGTAATATGAAAGATTTTGATTTCATTGATAAACCGCAGGATAAAAATATCAATGATGGTTATTCTCTGCTGCTTCAATTAGGTGCGATAAAAAAAATTCATCAGAAGCAACAAGCCCTAAAACAGCAAAAAGAAAGTTATCAACTGACGCCCCTTGGTCATCAAATCTCACAATTAAATATTGACCCTAAACTGGCTGCTATTCTAATGAACTCAGCTCAACAAGGCGTTTTAAACGAAGTATTAATTATTATTTCTGCGCTAAGTTGTCAGGATCCTCGAGAAGTACCTAAGGAAAAACAGCAACAGGCTCGTGAAAAGCATTTAAGCTATGTTGATAAGCGTTCAGATTTTATTAGTTTGCTAAATATTTGGCGAGATTTTCAGCAACAGAAAAAAGCTTTGTCGCAAAATAAATTAAGAAAGTATTGTTACGCACAGTTTTTATCGTTTAATCGGTTAAGAGAATGGCAGGATATTGTTATTCAATTATCAAAACAGATTAAGGTCATGAAAATCACTCATGAATTAGCGCTGCCGGATGAAGAAATAGAAGCAGGGCAGTATCAGTTAATTCATCAATCATTATTAACTGGCTTGTTCCAGTTCGTTGCTAAAAAAGAAGAGAAAAAGATCTATCAGGCCTGTCGCAACTTAAATTTGCAAATTCATCCTGGGTCAGGACTTGCAAAAAAACAGCCGAAATGGATTTTAGCATCTGAAATTGTTGAAACTTCACAAGTCTTTGCACGAAAAGTTGCCACTATTGAGCCTCTGTGGATTGAACAGCAAGTTTCACAGTTAATGAAACAACAATATTATGAACCACATTGGGATAAAAAATCGGGAAAGGTCTTAGCAAAAGCAAAGTTAATGTTATTTGGCCTGGTAATTAATCCTGATAAGAAAATCATTTTTAATGAAATCGACCCACAATTATCCCATGAGATTTTTATTAAAGAGGCATTATTAACAGGAGAATATACCAACTTCAGAGGAGAAAAGCCGTATTTCCTTAAAAAGAATTTATTAACGATAAAAGAAGTTGAAAAGCTGGAGCATAAAAGTCGGCGACATGATATCTTAGTTGACGATGAGACCATTGTTCACTTTTATCAATCCCGATTAGATTCAAAAATAAGCACTCGCAGTGGTTTGGAAAATTGGCTGAAAAAAATCAGTAAAACACAGCCGGAATTACTCATTATGACTAAAGAAGATATAATGCATAATGAGGCAGAACATGTAACCGAGGTTCTTTATCCAGGCTCTATTTGTATTTCTGGAATTGATATTCAGCTGGAATACCATTTTCTTCCAGGGCATCCTTTAGATGGCGTTACTGCTAAAGTTCCTCTAGGCTTATTAAATAAATTTTCGTCTAGGGATTTCACATATTTAGTCCCAGGGATGATTAGAGAAAAAGTTGAATTAATCTTAAGGGCTTTGCCTAAACCGGTTAGAAAAGAACTCTTGCCAATCAATGAACGCATTACAGAATTTTTGCAAAGCCCAATGTGTCAGAATCAACAATATTCTCTGAATCAGGCCCTGATTATTTTTATTGAAGATAAAATACGGGGTGCTTTTAAAGCTAGAGAAGCCTTTCATGCGGATTTAATTGATAATTTAACTATACCGTATCATTTGTTAATGAATTTTCGTTTATATGAAGAAAAGAAGAAAAATCAAGTAAACGAAATAGATTCTTCAAGAGACTTTGATGATCTTCAATTAAAATGGGGCGAACAAGCAGAGCAGGCTTTATTGGCATTACAAAACAGTTCAGATGAGAATGATCTGGAACAAAAGGGGGTGACTCGTTGGGAGGTAGAGCAAATTCCTGAACATGTTGAAGTGAATAAGTGGGGCAGTACCATGTTGCTATTCCCTGCCTTTGTTGATGATGGCAATAGTGTCAGTATTCAACTTTTTGATACCAGAGTAAAGGCTAATGAGGCTATGCAGTCTGGGCTGTTTCGATTGTATTATTTAGCCTGTTTTGATGAAATCAATAAGCTATTGCAATCCTCCAAATATAAAAAAGATCAGAATAAAATAAATTTATTAAGTTTATTTTTAGGTAAGTCACATCAGTTACCATCACAAATTACAGCTTTTCTAGTTAATCATTTATTTGAGCCAGATAACTTGATTTATAAACGAGATGACTTTTTTTGTATTCTCAATAGAGGTAAAGAAAATTTGATTGAAGAGTTAGAATCATTACTAAAAATAATGGAACTGACTTTAACTAGACTGCAAAGTATTAAAAAAATTATTAAACAAAAAACAAGTTTACCTTTATTGAATGTCGTGAAAGATATTGATAGTCATCTGGATAGATTATTCACTATAGATTATCTTTCAAAGGTCCCTAAAAAATGGTTGCAGCGTTACCCAAAATACATACAAGTGATTGAAAAAAGGCTAGAAAAAGCAATACTTGATCCAAGGAAAGATAATTTATTACAATTAGAAATTAATCAGCTGGAAAAAAGATACTTAGATTTTATTGCTGATGAAAATTGGAATTTAAATTGTTTTGAGGCAAAATCACTATTGCTTGAATATCGATGGTTATTAGAAGAATTACGCTTATCTTTGTTTGCACAGGAGTTAAAAACAAATCAACCAGTTTCTATTAAACGTTTAGATAAACTATGGTTAGAAATACAAGACAAATGCATAAGAAATATATCTTAATAGTATAAAGAATATGAAAGAATCACGTTTTCGTTTAAATTTTAGCGCCAATGATTTAATGAAATATTATCATGGCCTGGCTACTCAGGTTGTTACTACAACCGATAATGGCTATAGTATTCAGTTTCCTGCCAGGGCTTTACGCGCCTATGTCGATAAGAATGGTGCAGTAAAAGGTTATTTTAGAATTTTATATACGGATGATAATAAATTTATTCGTATTGATAAAATTATCTAAGTGCTAAGTGTTCACCACTCTGCTGCTTCCTGAATAATTTCTGAAACCAAAGTTTTCATATTTTCAACCGCTTCTTTTGATTTATCATCAATGATAAATGGCTCAGGTGTTGATATTCTGACGTGTTTAGGATCAGATGCTAAAACATAGACACTGATGGTAAATGGACATAAAACGATATTTTCAACATTGGCCTGAACAAGCTGGTGTGAAATTTTAGCACTACAAAATTCTACTGTTTCGGCATTGAGGTAAACTTTTTCTTTGATATTAAATGCAGGCCCGGTTCTTCCAAGCATATCTCCAGCTGGTAAGGTATGAGCTATATTAATTCCTTTGCCCTGTATAATTTCCTTTACAGAGGATAGAACATCATGATATTCACCTTCAATAATCGTTGTATTGACGTATTGACGCTCAGCAGAAACATTACCCGAAATAAATAAAGCGATAATTAAACGGAATAGAAATTTATTAAAAGAAAAACATTGAATAGACAACATGATGACCTCGAATGATTAGATTTTCGTTTTAAAAACTACCGATTTTAAATTGATACGTCAACTTATTTTTGTCAAAATGACTGAATAAATATAAAGGGGAAGCTACAATGGATATAACAGAGATTACTAATAAACGTTATGCAACAAAAGCATTTGATGCGACTAAGAAAATATCAGCAGAAAATTTTGAACAGATTAAATCTTTATTAAGATTAAGCCCATCAAGTGTTAACTCACAGCCCTGGCATTTTATTATTGCTCATAGTGAAGAGGCTAAAAAAAGAATCACCAAGGGTACACAAGGTGTCTACAATGCTAATGAATCAAAAGTCATGAATGCATCTCATGTTATTTTATTTTGTACCAAAACGACCATTGATGATCAGTATCTGCAAGCAGTCTTAGAGCAGGAAGATAAAGACAAGCGCTTTGGCAATGCAGATTTTAAAGTCGCTGTTGATAAAACACGACATATGTACGCCAATATGCATCGTTTTGATAACAAAGATGCACAGCACTGGATGGAAAAACAAACCTATCTGAATTTAGGAACTATTCTTTTGGGTGCTGCCGTGCTGGGAATTGATGCAGTGCCACTTGAAGGTCTTGATGCAAAAATACTGAATGAAGAATTTTCATTAATTGAAAAAGGTTATACCGCGACTGTA
>JADGAU010000105.1 GCA_015231865.1 Gammaproteobacteria bacterium
ACAGATGACAGACGGACTAAGCATTACATAATTTTGAAAACTGAAAACTGAAAACTGAAAACTGAAAACTGAAAACTGAAACTAGCGACTGTAATGGAGCAGATATGTGTTTAGGCATTCCCATGAAAATAATAGAAATTAATGACTTTATGGCTTCATGTGAAGCAAAAGGTATTAAGCGTGATGTGAGTTTGTTTATGATGCAAAATCATATGCCGAAAGTGGGAGATTATGTTGTTGTTCATGTGGGTTATGCAATTGAAGTAATGACTAAAGCAGATGCCATGACGGCCTGGGAAATTTATGATGAGATGTTAGATCTTGAGTCGCGCAATGATAACTGATTGCCCTTAGGCTATTGCGTAAAAAACTCGCTTTTGGATTTTTTATATTAATAGAGGAGTGAATTATTGTTCAGACAAGTTTGAGCATTAGGAAGTAATAGATCTAGCTCGGACAGTTTTACTCCATAACCCAAGAACAATCAGTCACCATTGTGCTTAGTTGGGCTTGGGTGCGTAAACTTTTAACTTTTAACTTTTAACTTTTAACTTATATTTATGCATGAACTATCAGTCTGTCAAAGCATCATCTCTCAGGTACTTGAAGTTGCTAAACAGAACAAAGCAAAGTCTGTTTTTAAAATTTCTTTACAGATTGGACCATTATCGGGTGTGGAAGCTTCTTTATTAGAGGCTGCATTCCCAATCGCTTGTGCTGGCACGATTGCCGAAAATGCAAAGTTGGAAACTGAGCTATTACCTATTAAAGTACGCTGTCAGATTTGTGGTAATGAAAATGAGGCTAAAATAAATCATCTCTTATGTTCAGCATGTAATTCCTGGCAAACTGAATTAATCAGTGGTGATGAGATGTTATTGCGGTCAATAGAATTGGATAAATAAAAGATAGTGGGTAGTGGGTAGTGGGTAGTGGGTAGTGGGTAGTGGGTAGAAATTTTTGATCTAACGTAAGTTTAATGTCAAGTTTTTATCAACTACTCACTACCAACTACTTACTACTCACTCGCGACTAATAAGGAGCAAACAATGTGTGATACCTGTGGTTGTAATATTACTGATGGTAATAAAGATATGCTTGAGCCTGGTGGAAAGCTTGAGAAAACTGAAAGTGGTCATGAGTCCATTGAGGTATTACAGAACTTATTGCATGAGAATAACCATCAAGCAACACACAATAGAGAACATTTTGATAAAAATCAGGTTCTGGCAATTAATTTAATGTCATCTCCCGGTTCCGGAAAAACCAGTTTATTGGAAGCAACGATTGATGCCTTAAAAGGTGAGTTATCTGTTGCTGTTATTGAGGGTGATCTGGAAACAGAAAATGATGCTCAGCGTATTAGAGATAAAAAAGTACCTGCTATTCAAATTCAAACTGGTAGTGCCTGTCATCTTGATGCTCATATGGCTCATCATGCAGTACATGAACTTAATCTGGAAAACTTAGACATTGTATTTATTGAAAATGTTGGTAATTTGGTATGTCCAGCAAGTTTTGATTTGGGACATCATTTAAATGTTACTTTATTATCGGTAACAGAGGGTGATGATAAACCAGCAAAATATCCGGTAATGTTTCGTGGATCAAATTTACATGTCATGACTAAAGTAGATTTACTGCCATACCTGGATGATTTTAAAATTGAAAATGCTGAACAAAATATTCGTAATCTGGCAAATCCCTCGCTAATATTAAAGGTTTCTGCAAAAAATCAGCAAGGAATAAGTGAATGGATAGACTGGCTAAAACAGCAAATAAATTTGCATCGTCAATTACTTGCTCAAGGACAGACGCTATTACCAAAAATGCAATCCGATGGTACGAAGCTTCATGCCCATGAACATAATCATTAACTTATAGTCAATAAGTGTCTCAAGAAGAATTTTCACCAATTTAGAATATTAGACATATATAAATATTTCTATAAGCAAAGTCATTTACATCCCTAAAGGGAGTATGTATGAATAAATCTTTCCTTGTTAGAATGCAGCGAAACAATGCAATAATAGCGGATATGGCACTTGTGTTAATCAATAATTTCTTGGTGTAATATCTAATGTAATAAAAGACTAGCTATATACAATTATGTATATTGTGTTAGTATTGTATGGCTTTATAATCTTCGTTTCTAAAAAACTATGAAGCTGAATTTATACAAAAATCTAAGGAGAGCTGTAGATGTTTAATAATCCGTTCGTAAGCCTCGGATTGTCAGAGACAATCATGCAAGGTTATGTCATATTAATGTTTATATTGGTTGTCGGTGCGACAATTATAGATGTAATACATAAGAAAAGTGCACAGTACTTTTTTGAAACTTCACAGAAGCAACAAAAAAATGCTCGCCGTACTATCAGTAGTGGTGATAAAACATCAGCTGCAATTGGAGTTGTATTAAACGAAGTATTAACTTCTGCTGAATTTGAAAACCCAATGCGTAGATTATCCCACTTATTTACGATGTATGGTTTTATAATTTTCGTAGTATCTACAGTCGTTCTTATATTTGGTTTTTCAGGCGAAGGCATGAAAGCAGGAGATGCTGGCATCTGGAGTACATTGTGGCACCTGGGCGCACTATCTTTAGCTTTTGGTGGCTATTGGTTCTGGTTTGCTATTCGTGTTGACGTATCTGCAGAAGGAAAAAAATGGTACCAATTAGCTAAGGCTGACATATTTATTGTGTCTGCTCTAATGATGGTTACATGGGGCCTTCTATGGTCACTAATTGGTAACGGCTTTATTATGTTGACAGAAACAATTAGCTTATGTTTTGTGATATTTGTTCTATCATCTACTGTTTTATTCAGTACAGTGTTATGGTCTAAATTTGCTCACATGTTCTTTAAGCCTGCTGCTGCTTACCAAAAGCGTATCACTAAGCTTGACGGTTCTCAGGAAAACCTTCCTGATGTAGGTGAAATGAATGATCCTGCAATTCACGCTAAATTTCCTGATATTAAAGAATATATGGGTGCTAATCCGCCTAATATGGGGCTTGGTATCAAAAGTGAACCCCCTCGCCATTATTAATTAATTAACAAAAGTAAGGAGAAAAAAGAATGCCAACTTTTGTATACATGACTCGCTGTGACGGCTGTGGCCACTGTGTTGATATCTGTCCTTCAGACATCATGCACATCGACCCTACTTACCGTCGTGCATACAACATTGAACCTAACATGTGCTGGGAATGCTACTCTTGTGTTAAAGCATGTCCTCACCACGCAATCGACGTACGTGGATACGCTGACTTCGCACCACTTGGACACTCAGTTCGTGTGATTCGTGACGAAGAAAAAGGTGTTATCGCTTGGCGTATTAAGTCACGCAATGGTGAAAATGACCTTAACCTGCTAGCTCCGATTACAACTAAGCCTTGGGGACAACATATTCCTCAGCTTGCTAATCAGCCTGCACCTTCTCAAGAAATGAGAGATAGTCAGTTATTATTTAACGAACCTAAATACATTCGTCTTGATGATGGAGATATCCATACATTAGAATCGAATGGCTTAGAAATGAAAGAAGGGGTTTACTACTAATGGGCTACAAAACAATTATTGAAGACAATATTGATATTCTAGTTGCTGGTGCTGGTCTTGGTGGTACAGGTGCCGCTTTTGAAGCACGTTACTGGGGTAAAGATAAGAAGATTGTTATCGCTGAAAAAGCAAACATAGACCGTTCAGGTGCTGTTGCACAGGGTCTATACGCGATTAACTGTTACATGGGTACTCGTTTCGGTGAGAATAACCCTGAAGATCACGTACGTTATGCTCGTATCGACTTAATGGGTATGGTTCGTGAAGATTTATTATTTGATATGGCTCGCCACGTTGATTCAGCTGTTCACCAGTTTGAAGAATGGGGTATGCCAATTATGCGTAATCCTAAGACTGGTTCATACTTACGTGAAGGTCGCTGGCAGATTATGATTCATGGTGAATCATATAAGCCAATGGTAGCTAAAGCAGCTAAGAAATCAGCTGACAAAGTATATAACCGTATTTGTGTTACGCACTTATTAATGGATGAGTCTAAAGAAAATCGTGTTGCCGGTGCTGTTGGTTTCAACGTACGTACAGGTGATTACCACGTATTCAAATCTAAGGCAGTTGTTGTTGGTGCTGGTGGTGCTTCTAACATCTTTAAACCACGTTCAGTTGGTGAAGGTGCTGGTCGTGTATGGTATGCGCCTTGGTCATCAGGTTCAGCTTACGGTCTTATGATTGGTGCTGGTGCAAAAATGACTCAGATGGAAAATCGTATCGTATTGGCTCGTTTCAAAGATGGTTACGGTCCAGTTGGTGCTTACTTCCTACACCTTAAGACTTATACTCAAAACTGTGATGGTGAAGAGTATGAATCAAAGTGGTTCCCAGCTTTAGAAAAAATGGTTGGTAAAGCCTATTTGGATACTGAAGCGTCTCACGTTTCACACAGACCTATCCCTACATGTCTACGTAACCATGCTTTCATCAATGAGGTTGCTTCTGGTAAAGGACCAATCCACATGGTAACAATGGAAGCTTTCCAGGATCCGCATTTAGAAGAAATTGGTTGGCATAACTTCTTAGGTATGACAGTTGGTCAGGCAGTACTTTGGGCTGCAACTGATGTTAATCCTAAGCACGAAAACCCAGAATTAACAACTTCTGAACCATATGTAATGGGTTCACATGCAACAGGTTGTGGTGCATGGTGTTCAGGTCCTGAAGATATTTCTCCAGACGAATACTTCTGGGGTTATAATCGTATGACTACAGTTGAAGGTTTATTTGGTGCTGGTGATGCTGTTGGTGGTACGCCACACGCTTTCTCCTCTGGTTCATTTACAGAAGGTCGTTTAGCTGCTAAAGCTGCTTGTAAATATATCGATGATGGTAAAGCACAAGGTATTCGTGTATCTGATGAACAGATCAATCGTCGTAAAGAAGAGATCTTCAAGCCAATGGAGCATTACAAGATTTACCGTAATGAAATCGTTGCTGGCTCTGTTAACCCTAACTATATTAATCCACGTCAAGGTCTTGATCGTTTACAGAAGTTGATGGATGAGTATGCTGGTGGTGTAACAGTTAACTATATGACTAATGAAAAGTTATTACATATTGGTCTTAAGAAGATGAAATATCTTGAAGAAGATTTAGAGAAAGTTGCTGCTGAGAACGTTCACGAATTACTTCGTGCATGGGAATTAAAGCATCGTCATCTTACTTCTGAAGCTGTTTTCCATCACACTTTATTCCGTAAAGAAACTCGCTGGCCTGGTTACTACTATCGTGGTGATGCGATGAAAGTTGATGATGATAACTGGCATGTGTTAACGGTTTCTCATCGTGACCCTCAAACAGGTGATTACACAATGGAAAAAGCTCCGTTGTATCACTTAGTTGGAGATATCGAAGATAAAGCATTAGCTGAATTACATGCTAAGAAAGACTAAGTTGTAGAAATATACCAAACAGGGGCTATGGCAACTGTTTGGCTTCAAAGAGGGCCGGCAATATGTTGGCCTTTTTTTTGTTTGTAATAAAATTTTTATTTATATAAAGAGTGTCCAATGAATATTATTGATAAAACAGATGAAGAACTAATGGAAATAGGGATTCCCTGGTGGGAAGATCTAATTAAATACTCAAATAAAGGTCAGTATGGAAAATTTATTAGAAACTTTTCCTATGACTTATTATTAGGACTAAATGAAGTTGAAGTGGGTAAACAATTTGCTAAAAGTGAACTAACTCGAAGTCTTTCTGCTGAATATGATTTTCTCGGTTTTATCCGACGTGGTGAGCATGTTTCTTTCTTGTTTAGAGTACGCAGCACCAAAAAAGAAGGTGAATGGTTGGGTCGTATGGTATTAGGTTATGAGAAAGGAGAACCTAAAATTTTTGCGGCATCTATTTTTTAGTCTTATGTTAAATAGCTAAAAATGCATGTATCCATAAGTAACAAATAGTCAGAAAATTAACTTAATAAAATATTATGAAAGAAATTATACAAAACGAAAAATTTGTTGAACTTAAGTATCAAATTATTGATGAGAAGACAGGTGATGTACTGACTGGAGTAGACTTTCCAGTTGGTTATGTACATGGCGTTAATAAAATTTTATCTCCCCAGGTAACTGAAGAGTTAGAAGGTAAATCTGTAGGCCAAATTATAGATATACCAATTGATGGTAATCTAATTTATGGCCCACGTGATGAATCATTAGTGATCACAGATTTTCTTGAAAATGTGCCTGAAGAGTATCATGAAGTTGGTACGACCATCATTATGGAAAAAGAAAATGGTGATACAAAAAACTTTATCGTAACCAGAGTTGATGAGAAATCAATTACCATTGATGGAAATAATCCATTGTGCGGTAGAAATGTGATTTTTAAGCTTGAAGTTTTATCTGTTCGTGAAGCAACGGAAGCAGAAATAGCAGCAGGTGGAAAAATTGAAAAAGGGCCTGATTTCGATGGTGGTATTGCAGTACCTCTATAAGTGCAGTGATTTAATTAAGTACGATGAATTTAGAGGTAAATAAATTACGTTGGAAATTTAGACAAAAAAAAGCAGTTCAAAAATGAACTGCTTTTAATGACTTTAACTACGTTCGTTAATTATATATTAAGGACGCTTAGGAGTCTGGTAAGGTACTTCTTTCTGGAATGATTCCCAAATTGTATCATAACCAACAAAACCTTTTTCATTAGGTTCTTTTTGACGTGTAGTTAAATAACGTGAATGTCCTTCAGGAACTTTTGGTCTTTCAGAAGATGGTGCGCTCATAAATCATCCTTTTGTTTTTGCTATGGTTTTAAGGACGTAATAGAAAGCTCTAATAGCAATAACTATCACGAAATTACAAATTATAAAGTTGGGTTATAATAATGTGAACAGAGCTGAATGTCAAAGGATAAATAGCGTGCTATATGGATCTTAATGGATATGTGATTATTTAATATGATATAGAAATCATTATAAAGAATAATTAGCTAAGTTTGATAAAATTGACTCAATTAAAACTACGACGTAGAATTTGCAACTATTATATAATCTATAAAATATTTTACTATTTTAATACAAAAGAGAAGCAAAATGGAACTAAAACTAGATACAGAAAAATTTGATGAAATCCAGGGCGTTTTTATCAAAGAATTTATTCAAACTATCCATGTTAAACTTGTGGAAGCAGGCTTAGAAGGCGCTACTTTAGAAAATACCGTAGCGAATCTATCTTATAGTCTGGCAAGTATTTTGGATGATACTTCAAACATCGAATCAAATGGAATTAAAGCTAATCCTTTTTTAACATTTAGAACTGATGATGATGAGCTGATTCATTGCGGTGAAAATTCATATACCTATGAGTATGTCACAGACAACATGAAAGAAATGTACGAATAAAATTAGTGAATTAATTATTTACAACTAATTAAAATCATAGCTTTGTTATCATTAAGTGTTGATGTTATCCAAATATTTACACAATCCAATCCCTTCCCCTTTCTAGAGGTACGGAGCGTAAGTGCAAAGCATCTATTATTAATAACTTACACAATAACAACACTTAAAAACAACGGAGCCAAAATTATCAAACTGATTATAAACAAACTAAATGAAGTTTATTTGTTACTCTAATTGGTCAGAACTACCAGAAAGTGTAAATCAATTCTTTGAACAAAGCGCAAAAAGAAACATGTTTTTTGCGCGCCCATGGTTTGAAACATTAGTTTCAACCACGTTAAATTCAGAACAATCCATGCTACTCGCATGTGTTATCGAAAATGATAGCTTTCAGGCAATTTTACCCCTAATAAAAAATAATAATGGTAACTGGGAGGCACTATCTCACCCTTATGGATCAGAATTTTCAATTCTAATAAATCATATAAATAAAAAAGATGAAGTTATTACATGTCTAGCACAAGGGCTAAGCCAGCTTTCTTTTAAATCAATAAGTATTAAGCCTTTTGATAAAGACGATCAAAATATTATTAATTTAAAGCAATCCTTTGAATTAAATGGAATTGTCTGTCATCAGGGTTTTAGATTTTATAATTGGACTTGTGAGCTTAAAGATCTAAATTTCAGCGTTTATATGTCGAAACGCCCCTCAAAAGTAAGAAATACAATTGCTAGAAAGGATAGAAAACTTAAACGTGAACATGGCTATAACATAAAATTATTTATAAATGATATGCTTGAGCAAGCAATGGATGATTACTATAAGGTAATACAATCAAGTTGGAAAGCAAAAGAACAATATCTTGAGCTTATGAATGAACTGGTTAATCGGTTTGCAAAAGAAGGATGTTTACGTTTAGCAATAATGTACGTAGATGAAAAACCAATAGCGGCTCAACTCTGGTTTGTTGTTCATCGTAAAGCCAGTATTTTTAGATTAGCTTATAATGAAAAATGGAAAAAATATTCTCCAGGTTCTATTCTTACAAAGTTTCTAATGGAATATGTTATAGAGACAGATAAAGTTGATGAGTTAGACTTTCTTACTGGAAACGAGCAATATAAACAGGATTGGATGACAATGCGAAAAGAGCGATGGGAAATGGTCTGTGTAAAAACCACAAAGCCCACAAGCAAAGTAAAACAAATAATAGCTAACTTAAAAAGACTCTTGAAAAATAGATAGTTACAACCTATATACACTCAGATAACAAAATATTTATTTTCCTTACTTTTTAGTTATTTATAGAAAACGGGCAAAAATAATTTTTGGTTGAAGACTCTTGAATCGATAATAAAATACTCTGTAAAAAATGCAGATGATAATAAGGCAATAATATGACCACAAAATTAATACAGAAATCACTTCTTAAAGGCACTCAAGAATATGAAATTGTAGATGATGCAGTCAATGTGCGAATAAAAAAGCCTTTTAAAGAAGAAAGTTATAGTGTGGTCTTATCAATTCTGGATCCAGAATATGTTGTTACTAATTCCAAACTAGAGTTTCATAGCCGGGTTAAATGTAGCGCATTACTTTCGTTTGATTTAAATAAACCCAGTGAGCATGAATTTAATGCTTTTATTGCTTTATTAAAACAAAGAGCAGAACAGGAATATGATACTTTTATCGGTGTAAAACCTTCCACAGATGCTAGCTTATTAAATGGAAATGTTTCTGAAGAACCACCTGAGTTTGAAGACTCTGAAGAAATGCATTTAAAAAATATGGCGGAAAACTATAACTCAGAAATGATTAATGAATCTATTAGTATGTTAGAAATGCATGTTGACTCAGAAGCAACAGCACCACTAATAAGTGCATTAAAATCATTCAATGATGACCCATGGAGTTCATCTAATCAACAACAAGTATTTAAAACTTTTCATCAATTGGGCGCCAATCAAGGAGCTGTATTAACTTATGCACCATATTTAATTACCTTAATGTCCAATAATCCATTTCAAGATAAAAAGTAACAGATAATCTGGTATATTTTTAAAGGCAAAGAAAACAAATTTAATTGAGTAAATAAACTATGGAACAAGATCTTTTAGAGACACATGAATCATTAGTGGTTGATATGGGTAATCTTTATCTAGAAAATATGGAGCATGAATTAGCTAAGAAATATCAAGATAGAGACTATAATATTTATCCTAGTTTAACGGATTCTCAATTTGATGAACTTAAGTCAAAACATAATAAGGTATCCGAAAAACTTTTTATGCTTATCTATGCAGAGTTTTTAGATTTAAAACCTACCAGCCATCTTAATAAACTTCTGGATGCATTTCATGCATCTGGTGGCAATGTTGATATTGAACCAAACTTTGATGAAAAAAATCAGAAGCTTGAAGTTAGTGTTAATTTTGTTATAAAAGAGACAACTCTTAGAAAAATAGAAGGACTTTCTCCAATTGAAGATATTTTGGTAAAAATGAATGCAATGATTCAGATAGATACTTTATTATCAGATCCAAATGCTGAAATTTAAGAGCTCTACCTTTATAGCCTTTGATAAATTATTTAAATGAAAAAAAACGACCCCAGGTTTTGGCTGGAACAAATCAATAGCTTAATGGCGCTTCCGGAAACACAGGAAAAACTGTCTGGAAAAAACATTAAGATAATGAATGTTTGTGGTGGACATGAACGTTCAATTTCAATGGCCGGACTTCGTCATGCACTTCATCAGCAAGTCGAATTAATACCCGGTCCTGGTTGTCCTGTTTGTGTTTGTCCCGAAGAAGATATTTTTCAAGCAATTCAGTTAGCCTTAAACGAAGATATAATACTAGTCGTTTTTGGTGATATGTTACGTGTACCGGTCAATGTTGGTAAAAAACATATTCGTTCTTTACAGGAAGCCAGAGCTGCAGGCGCTGATGTCAGACCAATTGCCTCACCTTTAGAAGCAAGACAAATTGCTGAAGATAATCCTGAAAAGAAAGTGGTATTCTTTGTTGCTGGCTTTGAAACGACAACGGCACCAGTTGCTGGCTTAATAGTCGAAAATATTCCCGATAATTTATTATTTTTATTTTCAGCTAGATTAACCTGGCCGGCAGTTTCAGTATTATTAAACTCAGAAACTCCTGGCTTTGATGCACTGGTTGCACCAGGGCATGTTGCAACGGTTATGGGAGCAGATGAATGGAAGTTTGTTGTAGAAGAGCATCAATTACCCACTGCTGTAGCAGGTTTTACCAGTCATAGTTTATTAACTGCTTTTTATTCTGTGATAAGACAAAGACTGGAAAATAAATTATTTCTGGATAATTGTTATCCACAGGTTGTTAAAGAAGAAGGTAATAAA
>JADGAU010000106.1 GCA_015231865.1 Gammaproteobacteria bacterium
ACAAAACAGATTGTTTATTTTAACACATGAATCGTATAAAGTTTTTAAATCTTTTATTAATAATTTATTATCACAAGCAATTCTTATAATAAGTTTTGAAACCTGGTAACTAAACTTAATATTTGGATAACCATCATAAGTGCTTATGTGAAATGTTATAAATGGTAAGATGTTATCAATGAGTGAAACAATAATAAAAATTCGCGGTCTTAGCTTTGCAAGAGGGAATAAATCTATTTTCTCTGAAGTTGATCTTGATATCCCCAGAGGAAAAATCACCGCAATTATGGGACCTAGTGGAACCGGTAAAACGACTTTGCTCAAATTGATAGGCGGACAATTAAAACCGATAACTGGCAGTATTGAATATGAAGGGCAAAATATCCCTCAATTGTCAAATAAACAGCTCTATCACATTAGACAAAAAATGGGCATGTTATTTCAAAGTGGCGCTTTACTGACTGATATGGATGTCTTTGATAATGTTGCATTTCCGTTAAGAGAACACACGAATTTACCTGAAGTGTTAATTAAGCATCTGGTCTTATTAAAACTACAAACAGTTGGTTTAAGAGGTGCAAGACATTTAATGCCATCAGAACTTTCCGGTGGTATGGCAAGACGTGTTGCCATGGCCAGGGCGATTGTTCTTGATCCACAAATGATTATGTATGATGAGCCCTTTACCGGGCAAGATCCTATTTCTATGGGCGTTTTGATAAAGTTGATAAAACAATTAAATGAATTATTAGCGATGACCAGTATTATCGTTTCGCATGATGTACATGAAACACTAGCGATTGCAGATAAAGTTTATATTGTTTCAGAAGGTAAAGTTGTGGCATCCGGCACACCTGACGAAATTAATAACTCATCCTCTCTCTGGGTCCAGCAATTTATTTATGGGCATGATGATGGACCAGTGCCATTTCATTTTTCAAAAGACTCAATTTATGATGATTTAATGGAATATAAATGAACTGGATAATCAGATTAGGCAATCTCACTATTAACTTTATTAGTTTGCAGGGCAATAGCGTTATTTTATGCCTAATGACTTTAATGGCTTTTGTTAAAATACCAAAAAGGTTTGGTTTGTTTATTAAACAATTATTTGCCATTGGTGTACTTTCTATTAGTATTATTATTGTTTCAGGTTTATTTGTTGGAATGGTTTTGTCCTTACAGGGCTACAATACGCTGGTTAACTTTGGCGCAGAAGAATCTTTAGGTGTTGTTGTTGCTTTATCTCTGCTAAGAGAATTATCTCCTGTTGTGGGTGCCTTATTATTTGCCGGTAGGGCAGGATCTTCTTTAACGGCTGAGATCGGTTTAATGAAAGCCACCGAACAGATTTCAGCGATGGAAATGATGGCCATTGATCCCATCGAATATATTTTAGCACCGAGATTATTGGCAGGAATAATTGCATTGCCATTATTGATTGCTTTATTCAGTCTTGTCGGAATTTATGGAGGCGCACTAGTTGCTATTGATTATCTAGGAGTTGATAATGGTGCTTTTTGGTCACAAATGCAGGCACAGGTTGATATTCAACACGATTTAATGAGCGGTATGATTAAAAGTGTCGTATTTGGTTTTGTGGTTACCTGGATAGCCATTTATCAGGGATATTCTTGTATTCCAACATCTGAAGGTGTGAGTCGGGCAACGACACATACAGTTGTTTTTGCATCACTAGCAGTGCTGGGACTTGATTTTGTCTTAACTGCAGCGATGTTATAAGTAGAGAGAAAATAATATGAATAGCAAATGGGTTGAATTTACAACGGGGATTTTTACTATTTCCGGCATTGTTGCATTAATTGTTTTGGTGTTTCAATCAACTAATTTTAGCCATATGATAGGCTCAGATGTTTATAAGATAACGGCCAGTTTTGATAATGTGAGTGGTTTAAAAGAACGTTCCGCTGTCAGTGTGGGAGGCGTCAAAGTCGGTCGTGTTAGTCAAATTGACATTGATAAAGACTCTTATGAAGCAGTGGTAACTATTGAAATTGATAAACAATATGACCAAATCCCGGAAGATTCATCATTATCTGTTTTTACCGCTGGACTTTTAGGTGAAAAGTATATTGGTATGCAAATTGGTGGGGCGCCAGATTTTTTAAAAGAAGGCAGCCATATTAATCTAACGCAATCTTCTATTGTATTAGAAAAATTAATATCTCAATTCCTTTTTAGTCAATCTGAAAAAAAATAGGCACCTTATGTCAGAAGCCCAGTTGTCTGAAGCAAACTTTATTCATATAAATGAAAATGAATTTAAATTAAGTGGTAACTTAACGACACAGACTGTCGGTTATTTATTAAAAGATGAGACAAAAAAATTCGTTGATTGTATTAAAAAAGAGAGTGACAACAAGCTTGATATAAATTTACAGGAAATTATCAAGTCAGATAGCTCTGGGATTGCATTTATTATTGAATTAATCAGATTAGCTCATACATATCATAAAGAAATTATCTTTCATAATGTACCAGAACAAATGTTAGCGATTGCAAAACTGAGTTCGGTTGATGAATTACTATTAAATAAAAAATAAATAGACTCTACCAGGGGCGGAGTCAATTTAGAATTAAAGTAACACCAGATATCAACACATATAAATAACAATTAAGTTAAATATAGCTATTATCTGTTTTGACTCCGACCCTTAACTACCAAAAGGACAAAATATGACGCCAGAGAAAGTCAAAGAATTAATTGCAAAAAATTTTGCAGGCGATGAAATTGAAGTAAGCGGTGATGGTTCGATGTTTGATGCAAGAATTGTGTCACAACAATTTGAAGGCTTATCTTTAGTTAAAAAGCAGCAATTAGTCTATAAAGCTGTTAATGATTATATTACCTCAGGCGAAATTCATGCCTTAACGATGAAAACCTTTACCCCGGCAGAGTGGAAAACAGCCAGTAAACTTCAAGTTTCTTAATATTGGTTTTACCTATACTTTCGAAGTATCTTATTTTCAAAGAACTTTATTTAGAGCACTTTAGCTTTAACCTTGCCATCAGATAATTGAACATTTATCATCGCACCTTCAGATATTTGTTCAATTGATGATACAACCTTATTATTTTTATCTTCAGTTATTAAAGCATAGCCGCGTGAAAGCGTATTAAGAGGACTAAGTAAATTTAAACTATTTGCTTTTTGCTTAAGAGTATTTTTACGTTCATTGATTTGATCTTTTATCGCTTCTAGCAGTAAGTGTTTAATTGTTTCGTTTTTTTGCTTTAATTGTGCGATTTTATTTTTTGGTTGATGTTGAATTAATTGTAAATGACATATCTTATGATTTTGTTTTTTGTTAATTAATAAATGTTTAATGCTAGTTTCTAATCGCTGTGCATAATCATCTAATTGCTGCTGCATTGTCTGTAGCTGATTTTTTGGATGGACTATCTGAGTTCTTAAGAATTTAATGTTTTGTCTTTTTTGATTAATATTTTTAATAATCAATTCATGCAGTTTTTCTTGAGTTTGTTCAATCCAGGCTAACCACTGTTGTTGATCAGGGCTTATTAATTCGCCCGCAACTGAAGGCGTGGCTGCTCTGATATCTGCAACAAAATCACAAATAGTAACATCTGTTTCATGACCAATAGCGCTAATGATAGGAATAGGGCAGTGATAAACTTTTCGTGCTAATGCTTCCTGATTAAACACATTTAAGTCTTCTAATGAACCGCCACCACGAGCTAAAATAATACATTCTATAGAACTATTTTGAGAAAAATAATCAATGCCGTTAATTAATTCGGGTAATGCCTGCTGTCCTTGAACTGAACTGGCATAGACAATGATATTAATTGTTGGAGCACGTCGCCGAATGACTTGAAGAATATCCTGTAATGCCGCGCCGGTTGCAGAGGAAATTATGCCAATGGTTTCAGGGAAAGCGGGTAGAGGCTTTTTGATTTCCTGATTAAATAAGCCTTCTAGTTCTAATTTGTTTTTAAGTTCTTCATAGTCTTTGAGTATTTTTCCATCACCACCGAGTTCCGCGTATTGGCATATAAGTTGATAACTGCCACTAGGCTCATAAATGGTTACTTTAGCTTTTAGTGTTAATAGCATGCCATTTTCGGGTATAAACCGTAAACTTAAATTAGATTGTTTAAACATGGCACAACGAATTTGAGAAGATGCATCTTTTAAGGTGAAATACCAGTGCCCGGAAGCAGGCCTGGAAAAATTAGAAACTTCACCCTCAATCCAAATAACACCTAGAGATGATTCGAGCAGCCTTTTATTGTGTTTGTTAAGCTGGGATACACTATATACCGTTTTATCCATGTTCCAGACCAATTAATTTAGGATATGCTTCAAGTTGTGAAATAAGCGCACTATTATTGTTACTGTGTTCTGATTTAATCGTCTTTAGTTGCTGATAATAATCTTCCAGGGTAAACTTTGCCGGACTTTCTGGATTTAATATTCTGTCCAGCCTATATTGCTGCCATTTTTCGAGATCCTCAGAGCTTAATAAGTCTTTAAAGTTGCGGCCTTTATAACGAAAGAATAAGTCATCTAATCGAGGATCTGTAAATTTGAAGTTTTCTGTTACCATTTTTTCTGGCGATTGAAATCGTAACTTATTCATTTCTTCTTTATCGCCAGGGCTAAAAAAGCCACCAGTATACAAGGCCTGATCAGCATCACTTTTAACTTTTTCTGTGATGGTGAAACATTGAGTTAACTTGTTTGATAAAGTGGAAATTGATGCAACTTTTTCAGCATTTTGCAGTTGTTCAGATAAGTTAATATTATTACGTTCCTGTGCCGCCGGGTTGAGTGTTGATAATGGTGCAACAGCAGGACATTTATTAATATGAATAGATTTAATTGCAATACGCTCTAATTGTTCTGTTTCTAATTGTTGACGGTTGGTAAATAATCGATATTTTATATCTTCGACTGACAAGCCAGGTAATTCATCAGGTTTATAGCGGCAATCATAAACTAAAATTGCATTCTTATTTGAAGGATGTTGCATCAAAGGATAGACAATTGCGCAATGACCATATTCTCCAGGATACATACCAGTAACATGAATAAAAGGTTTAGGAGCATGAACAGAGATAATTTCAGAAACCTTATGTTTATGTCTTAGCGATAGACAAAAATCAAAAAGTTTGGGTTGTTTTTCTTTTATCAGTTTGGCAAAAGCAATTGTTGCATAAACATCAGCTAAAGCATCATGTGCATTTTCGTGTTCAATGCCATTTGCCTGAGTTAACAATTCCAGGCGAAAACTATTTTTACCTTCATCATTTTTTGGCCAATTAATTCCATCAGGTCTTAAAGCGCCAGTTAATCTGGCAATATCCAGAAGATCCCAGCGGGAATTGCCATTTTGCCATTCATGGGCATAGGGATCATAGAAATTTCTATAAAGTAAGAAACGAGTAAATTCATCATCAAAGCGGATATTGTTATAACCAACAATACAGGTCTCTGGTGTTGAAAATTGCTGATGAATTTTTTCAATGAATTGATACTCAGGTAAACCTTTTTGCAAACATAATTGAGGGCTAATCCCGGTAATAAGACAGGCTCCGGGATCGGGCAAAAAATCATCTGCAGGCTGACAATATTCAAGAATGGGGTCAGCAATTAAGTTGAGTTCACTATCCGTACGAAGACCTGCGAATTGAGAAACCCTGTCGCTACCGGGAGAAATACCAAAAGTTTCATAGTCATACCAGAAAAATGTCTGGCTCATGATGACTTCAAAGAATCATAAAGTTGAATATAATGTCCGGCTACATTTTTCCAGGTAAAGTGGGCCTTCATTGCGGTTAGCTGTAATTGTTTCCAGGTTTTTGCCTGCTGATAGAGACTTAAGGCATGTTCTATTGTCTCAACTAAATTATCACCTTCCAGCATAAAGCCATTGGCCGTATTATTTTGAATATTTTCTGAAGTTGCCGGAATGACTGTGTCGACAAGGCCACCGACAGGAGTCACAATCGGTAAGGTACCATAACGCAGACTATAAAGCTGGTTTAGGCCGCAGGGTTCAAAAGTTGATGGCATTAAAAACAGATCACTGGCAGCTTCAATTTGATGCGCCAGTGCTTCATTATAACCAATCGTAACACTTAATTGTTTGGGATATTTTTCAGCAAGTTCACATAACAGCATTTCATAATGAAAATTACCGGCACCTAAAATAACAAACTGAACTTTATTGTTTGAAATAATTGTTTCAATATGTTCCAGGATTAAATTTAAACCTTTTTGTTCCACTAAGCGGCTAACCATACCGATAAGTGGGGTCTTTTTACTATTCGCAAGTTTTAATTCTTTTTGTAAAGCCGTTTTATTAATCACTTTTTGCGGCAATGACTGCTGATTATATTTCTGTACAATTAATTCGTCCGTGCCCGGATTCCAGTGTTTTTCATCAATACCATTGACTATGCCGGAGAGGTCATCTTTTCTATGATTTAATAAGCCACTTAAGCCATAGCCAAACTCATCGGTCAAAATTTCTTTGGCATAATTAGGGCTGACAGTTGTAATTTTATTGGCATAGGCAATACCTGCCTTCATAAACGAAAACTTACCGTAATACTCTACACCATGCATATGCCAAAGCTCTTTAGGTAAATGCAGATCATTAAACATTTGTTGATCAAAATTACCCTGATAAGCAATATTATGAATAGTAAAAATTGTTTTTGGGCTGTTAATATATAAACTCAATAGTGCTGGAACTAAACCTGTTTGCCAGTCATTACAGTGCACCAGATTAGGTTGCCAGTTTATAGATAATCTATTCAGTGACAGATCAACAGCAGCGTGGCATAAAATGGTATAACGAAATGCATTATCATGCCATTCATCACCATGCTGATCGGTATAAGGTCCGCCAGGGCGGTTAAAAGCGGCCGGGCAGTCAATAAGCCAGGTTATTACTTTTGTACCGGGCAGTTTTGTTTCAATAATATTGACCGATTGCATATAATACTGGCTTTTAGCAATTATTTTCTGTTTTTTGATTTTGCTTAATACTTCGGGATAAGCAGGTAAAACCAGTCTCACATCCTGAGATTTAGACAGTAAGGCCGCCGGCAAACTTCCTGCAACATCAGCAAGACCTCCTGTTTTAATTAAAGGAAAAGCTTCGCTACAAACATAAAGTATTTTATTCATAATCAGTTCCTGAATAGTTAAACTTTTTCTAACATAAGTCCCGCTAAAGGCGGTAAATCTAATTCAATAAAGATTAAGTTTTGATTAATTAAATCATTTTTTGTTTTTATATGTCCATGGCTACCACTATCACTACCAGCATAATAAGCTGAATCTGAATTAAAAATAATATTATATTGTGCTTTCTGATTTAAATTAATTTTATAATTTTTTCTAACAATAGGCGTAAAGTTTAAGATAGTAATAATTTCCTGACCATGGTAAATCCTTTTATATGCGATGATAGATTGTTGCTGATCATCACATGAGATCCATTCAAAGCCTTTGCTATGAAAGTCATAATAATACAGAGCTTGTTTTTCTTTATATAAATGATTTAAATCTGTAACAAGGGACTTAATTCCCTGATGATGTGGGTATTGTAATATATACCAGTCAAGCGCCTGATCCTGATTCCATTCACTGCCCTGGGCTATTTCAGCACCCATAAATAAGAGTTTCTTACCGGGATAAGAAAACATATAAGTATAAAGCAAACGTAAATTGGCAAAACGCTGCCAGTCATCTCCCGGCATTTTATTTAATAACGAACCTTTGCCATGGACAACTTCATCATGAGAAAGTGGTAAGGCAAAGTTTTCGGTAAAGGCGTAAAGCAGACCAAAAGTTAGTTGATTATGGTGATGAGTTCTATAGATAGGATCTCTGGACATATAGGTTAACGTGTCATGCATCCAGCCCATATTCCATTTCATGCTAAATCCCAAACCACCTTGATCAACTGGTCGGGTTACCTGCGGCCAGGAAGTGGATTCTTCTGCCATAATAATTGTTCCAGCATATTCTGCATGGGTGACTTTATTGAGCTCTTGAAGAAAATGCACCGCTTCAGTGTTTTCGTTGCCACCATGCTCATTGGCAACCCATTCACCTTCTTCCCGGGAATAATCAAGATAAAGCATAGAAGCAACTGCATCGACACGTAAACCATCCAGATGATACTCATCAAGCCAGAAACAGGCACTACCAATTAAAAAATTTCTTACTTCATTTCGGCCATAATTATAGATTAGCGTGCCCCAGTCTTTATGTTCACCCTTGCGAGGATCTTCGTGTTCGTATAAGGCACTTCCATCAAAACGTGCCAGACCATGACTATCTTTTGGAAAGTGAGCAGGAACCCAATCAAGTAGAACACCAATATCCTGCTCATGACAGAAATTAACAAAATAACGAAATTCATCCGCAGTTCCAAAGCGTCTGGTCGGAGAAAAATAACCGGTTGTTTGATAACCCCAGGATGCATCAAGAGGATGTTCAGTAATCGGTAATAGTTCTATGTGTGTAAAGCCAAGTGATTTAACATAAGGAACTAATTGATGAGCCAGTTCATGATAATCTAAAAATTGATTATTTTGATTTCTTTGCCAGGATCCTAAATGACATTCATAAATTGACAAGGGCTCATGTAACCAATCAGAATTTTGTCTTTTCTGTAGCCAATCATTATCATGCCAAATAAAATCATCATTACTTTTAATAATTGAAGCTGTTTTAGGTCTAAGTTCAGTTTGTTGCGCATAAGGATCTGATTTAGTAACAACTTCGCCGGTATGATGGTTTCTTATTTCAAATTTATAAATATCTCCACTATGTATACCAGGGATAAATAATTCCCAAATTCCAGAGTCATATCGGGTGCGCATAGGGTGACGCCTGCCATCCCAACCATTAAAGTCTCCGATAATGCTCACTCTTTGTGCATTTGGAGCCCAGGTTGAAAATAAAACGCCGCTGATGCCATCAATTATTTTGTGGTGAGCGCCTAAAAATTTATAGCACTGTTGATGTTTGCCCTCAGAAAATAAATGTAAATCATATTCAGAAATTTGCGGGCCAAAAGAATAAGGATCATGTAATTCAATCAATTGTTCATGGTTATGACTAAAAATAATCCCTAATTCATAATGAGGATCTAATTGATCAAGTTGTTGATCACAGATAAAGAAATCAGTTTCCTGAAAGCGGGTACATTCAAGTGGGTTTTTTCGTTTATCTTTTTGATTGATTTGTAATTTACTAGCATTTGGGTAATAAAATATTAAATATTTATTTGAATGTTGAGCTTGATTTCCTAATACGCTAAAAGGATCATGATGCGTGGCATGAGTAATTTTCATCAATTCTTTTGCATATAAATTATTTACCTCTTTGAATAATTTAGAAAATTTATTTTTCACTTGTTTCTTATTTTTGCTGACGGTTTTTGCCATAATGATTTTCTTCTCGCAGATAATTTAGCTTACCAATACAGAGTTTGAACAGGCTATTGTCATTTAAATTGGCTATAAAGGTAAAGTATTCAAATGGTCATATTGATTTATTAGCTATCTATTGTATGCTTTTGTTGTAATTTGTTTCAAACATATTTTTAACAAGGGTTGAAATTAACGATAAGCATGTTAAATTGTATTCACTCAATACGCTATCTATTTGTTAAAATGACATCACGAGTTTATAAATTTTGTTTTACATGTCTTTAGTAATAATCATATATTGATTAGAGGATTAACCAGATGAGCCCGCAAGAAAACAATCATGATAAATCGCCAAGATTTGTTAGTAATTTAACCAGAAATACTTTAGCACTTATTATGGCCGGCGGGCGAGGAGAACGCTTAAAAGACTTGACTCGCTGGCGAACTAAACCAGCAGTACCTTTCGGTGGTAAGTTTAGAATTATTGACTTTCCTTTATCGAACTGTTTGAATTCTGGAATTCGTAAAATTGGTGTTTTGACTCAATATAAAGCGCATTCGTTGATTCTTCATGTACAAAGAGGCTGGAGTTTTCTAAAAGGGGATTTTGGTGAATTTGTGGAATTATTACCAGCACAACAGAGAACGGAAGGTTCCTGGTATTCTGGTACAGCAGACGCAATTTATCAAAACCTGGACATCGTCAGCTCTCATAACCCTGAATATATACTAGTTCTCGCCGGTGACCATATTTATAAAATGGATTATGGTGCCATGCTGGCAAAACACGCAGAAATGGGGGCAGATATTACCGTTGGCTGTATTGAGACTGATATCCAGGAAGCTTCATCTTTTGGTGTTATGGGCGTAGGGCTTGATTTAAGTATCCATAGCTTCATTGAAAAACCAGAAAAACCGGAACCAATCCCAGGAAAACCTGAACAGGCACTTTGTTCAATGGGAATTTATATTTTTAATAAACAAACTTTGTTTGATTTACTAAGTGAAGATGCAG
>JADGAU010000107.1 GCA_015231865.1 Gammaproteobacteria bacterium
AATTAAAAAATATTAATAAGTTAATTAGTCTAATTATGATCATTGCTTTAATGTCCATAGCTAGACCTATTTATGCTAATAATTTTTTATTAGCTTATTCCCTGGATGAATCCATTGAAGATGCAAAAAATTTAACCCATGGCAAAGTGCTTTCTGCTGAAACCATTCAAAATCAACAAAAAAAAATTCATAATATTAGAATTTTAACAAAATCAGGGAAAGTTAAACGTATCCAGTATGATGAACAAACTGGCCAACGGATAAATAATTCCCGCTCTTTTCGCAAATAAATGTGAACAAATTTAACCTTGGTTGATAAATCTGGCTAATAAAATATGCGACTATTACTTGTAGAAGATGATATTCAGCTTAACCAACAATTATTAACTCAATTGACTAAATCAGGTTATGCTGTCGATGTGGCTTTTGATGGTGAAGAAGGTTTATATTTAGGTAAAGAAATTGATTTTGATATTGCAATTATTGATTTGGGTTTACCTAAAATGGATGGCTCCACACTAATAAAACAATTAAGAAATCCAGATATTAGCAATAAACAATATCCAATCTTAATTTTAACTGCTCGGGATCGATGGCAGGATAAAGTTGAAGGTTTAGATGCTGGTGCTGATGATTATCTAGTCAAACCTTTTCATGTTGAAGAGTTAAAAGCTCGCCTAAATGCTCTGCTAAGACGTTCCTCTGGGCATTCAACACCTGAAATTCAATTTATGGACTTTAAACTTAATAGTAGTACCAAAGAAATTTATGTAAAAGAGAAACTAATTGAACTTACCGCCTATGAGTTTAAATTAATTGAATATTTAGTTATGCATGCTGGCAAAGTTATTTCAAAATCAGTATTGATTGAACATATCTATGACCAGGACTTTGATAGAGATAGTAATGTGATGGAAGTTTTTATCAGAAGGATCAGAAATAAATTGGATCCGGATAAAACAATTAACCCTATCAGAACACATCGAGGTAGTGGCTATTCTTTCAATTTAAAACCAATTAAAGCTTAATTTTCCAAAACCAATTGTCTTTTAACTTAGCTATTAATACTTAACACTTTATTAATGTCCTTATTTTATCGAAATCTAATTGCCAATAGTTTCATCCTGATACTATTTTTAAGTGCATCAGGTGTATTTATTCATCATATATATCAAAAGGATACGGAAGACTTCTTAAGCAAACAATTAAAAGATAATTTGTACGCGCTACTAGCTTCTGCAAAAGAAAATGAACAGGGCAATATTAAAATGCCACGACAATTACCTAACCCGGAACTCAATCGTCCAGGTTCACAAATATTAGCTTCAGTGATTATGAAAAAAGCTAAGGAACAGTCTCCTTATCGTTGGTTTTCGCTTTCCTATAAAAACCAATCTTCTTTGATTAACAAGCAAAAGCAGAATTTGTTTTATGATGATAAAAACACTGCCGGTGATTATATTTTCAATAATCATCCAGAAAATTTTAAACAGCTAAGTTTAAACATTAGCTGGGAAAATTATCAGCAAATAGAACAGCAATATACATTTAGAATTTTAATCTCACGTAATGACATTGATAATAAATTAGATAATTTCGAACAAAAATTGAAGTTTTGGCTTGGTACTACGGGAGTAATTTTATATGTGATCCAATTACTTTTATTGTACTGGGGATTATATCCATTAAAGCAGGCAAGTTTGGAAATTGAAAAAATTCAAACGGGAGAAATAACTGAGCTTGATACAAACTATCCTAAAGAGATTTCTTTACTAACTATAAATATCAATAAGTTAATTAACTATTCTAATGGGCAACTTAAGAGATATCGAAATAGCTTAGGAGATCTGAGTCATAGCCTTAAGACGCCTTTAGCCGTTATTCAAGGATATTTAGATAATAATAATTCGACTCATTCATCAAATGAGCAGCGCGAAATACAGGAACAGATTAATAATATAAATAACAAAATACAGTATCACTTACAACGAGCTTCTATTGCCAGTGATAAGCCGCTACTAGTTAAAACAAATATATTTCCACTAATCCAAAAAACACTAAATGCACTCAATAAAGTCTATTTTGATAAAGATATTCAGGTTAAATATGAACAAACTCAAAAGAATGTGTATTGTCATTTGGATGAAGCAGATGCTCTAGAACTTATTGGAAATCTACTGGATAATGCTTTTAAATATGCACTAAGTTCTGTTCAGATTTCAATTCAGGCCGAATCTGATAATTCAACCCATCTAATTATTAATTTATGTAATGACACTGATACGGTTAAAGAAATTCCTGTTAAACAGATTTTGGAACGAGGTAAGCGACTGGATGAACACACTGAGGGACAGGGAATCGGTCTTTATTTGGTCGCCGATATTGTCCGTTCTTATCAGGGGGAACTGGATATTAGCAATGAAGATAAGCAAGTTTGTATTAAAGTAAAACTACCGGGCAATATATACCTGTAATCATTGACCAAATATCAGTGCTATACTGACTTCCCCACTTATATTTTCCAGCTACTTTGATCTGCATAAAAATACTGCCACTTTAATCCGCTTAGCTTTTGCAGGCCAGATAATAGCTTATCTGCGGGTAAAGCCTCACTTTCAAATATTCCCATAACCTCAATAAATAATGAGCTATAAGCTGCTTTTTGACGCCAATTTTGCTGTTCTGGCAAATACTTATGGCCACATTGAGCACAAGAAATGCTTTGAATATCTACTTCCTGGCTGGTCTTACCCAGATTTTCATAGCATCGTACACATCGAAATTTAAAAGGTAATTTTCCAGGATAAAATTTTGCCTGTTGATAATTTGTAGAAACTCTAATAGCGACTAAATTAGCATCTTGTGCATCATTTCCTGTTGGCTCAAAAACAATTGCAGGGGCGCAGCCCATAAACATAATTAATTGAGAAAACATTTTTCCTGCTAAAAAATAGCCATCCTGACAATAATATAGAGAAGAATTTTTAGGAAACCAGCAATTTTCCACGGGCTGAATGAAGGATTGTTCAATTAAAAAATCAATAATTGAACTTCTATTTACACTTAAATCTAAATTAATATTAACTTTAGGATATAAAATTAAACGACTGAAAAAATTGATGCTTTAATCCTTTTTTTGACCCATTTTTCCAATTGCACAAGAAACAAAACTTTTTGCTTTTGTACTCACATTTTCCAAACCGGATAAATTATCACTGGACAGTGGATAACCAACAGATTTTAATTTTTGTGATAATTTATCAAGTTGATCATCATTGATTTCAAGGGTAATTTGACGTGGCATAACATCCAAATTCACCTCCACTTTACCAAAATCATCTATCAATGATTTTTGAAGTGTTGAAGCGCAGCCTCCGCATTTAACATTATCTACTTCAAAGGTTTGTTTCATGAACCTATCCTCATACCATTAACTTATTAATATTGAGTATGATAGCATCACTAAGAAATTTCAATTTTTTCCTCATTAAACTACCAACACAGGTTGATTGTGAAAACACTGGATAAGATAAAGCATGAGTCATATTTGCCAATGTTATCATTGAAATTAATATATCGTATAAGTCTGGATTTATATTAGTAACTTCTTGAAAATCCTGCTGAAGCTGAGTCTCATTAGCACCAGACACGCAATACTGCTGACAGGCACTCATAAACTTATCTATATCAGTTTCTAACTCTCTATTCGCATTTATACTAATATTTTGATCAAAGAGACTAGTTGCATGCTCATGGATTGGATAAGCAATATATCGACGAATTGAGTCGATTAATGCAATGTAAACAACTTGGTTGGGAATACGTTTAAATGCAGATTTAGCTGTCGCTAAAAAACTTTGTCCCTGGGGGCTTAATAATAATAATAATTTTGCAGCAAAAGCATTTTTGTCTTCAACTATAGAAAGTTCTGATTTAATTTCCTGAAAAGAATGATGTGCAGAATAAACTTCAGGTAAATCATTAGGTATCGAATCTAAAAACCCAATATATAATGTATTTTTAGATTTTGCTTTTTTCCATAAAGCCTGTTTTTCATCTTCATTAATTAAACCGGGTTGTAGAACTAAACGAATACTGATTAACATTTTTTCAGGATCTTCTTCAAAGGGTAAAAACTCAAGTAGAAACTGAGCCAGTTCTTTGGCAATATCTGATTCAATAATTTTTGGATGTGATAGCATGCTTCTGGCATTATCAGCACCTTGATATGACCACCATGCATATTCTGCAACCTCTGCAGTCAAATCATCGGAATTAACCACCGCAATGGTCGCTTCATCTTCCCCTAGTAATAATAATTTACCTAAATCATTACTTTTGGCTTCTCCCATTCTATTCCAATGGGAAAGGTAAACAGGGAAACCACCGGCAACACCAAGTACTTTAGTTGATAAGAAATCTTTAACCAACTTAAGATAACGCTCATTTTTTTCATTGGCATTAAATTGAACTTTCGCTTCGCCTTTCGCTGTCAAGGCATATAGCAGCATCTTACCTTCATCAATTCGTATCGCTTTAACATCCTGAGACATTAAGACATTTAGGCGAAGATTATCTTCATTGGATAATGGCATAATTCAACTATATTACTAATTACTAGGGATTAATACGACTAATATAATCTAATACGGAAAATTTATCCGTTTGTGAGATTTTATTAAAGGCTTCTAACATTTTAGGGTGTGTTTTAGCACGGCGTTTGTCACGAATCATAACAAATTGACGTAATAAGTAATTATATTCCTGTCCCTGTAATTTAGGGACAAAGTTATTATTATTACCTTCAGCCTTTACGCCGTGACAGGATTTACAATTATCATTATAAAGTTTTTTACCAAAATTCGATTCCTTTCCATCACCTTGAGTATTATTGACACTGACGGGTAATTGAGCGATATAAGCACTTACATCTGCAATTTCCGATTCATTTTTTAAATACTGATTTAATGTATACGGATACATGATTAGATTCTGTCGATCACCATTTCTAATATCAATTAATTGTTTAATTAACACATTTTTATGTTGTCCCGCAATTAGAGGAATAGTTCCGGCTCTATGTTGTTTACTAATATATGACTGGCTTTGATGACATCGAGAGCAGTTAATTTGATAGAGTTGTTTACCCTTATCAATATCAACAGACAACTTGATAGCTTTGTTTACATCAAGCTTATTAGCAAAAGCACTAACAGATATTGCCGCTAATATTATTGTTAAAAATAATTTTTGCATTGCTGTTTGCATTGTCGTTTGAATAGTTGTCTTCATTTTTTCTACCATTTTAAAAACTAATTTAATTGAATCCTGGTCCCCCAGGGTACTTTTTCTCTACCTTTTATCAGCCAAATCACTGGATATGGTGGCTCTATTTCTGGAAACGAACCTTCGGCATCAGTAAAATAAACTAATAAATCAGGCTGTATTTCATTTTTTTCTACCCATTCAAACGCCGGGCGAAAATCTGTTCCGCCACCGCCCTTAAATTGTTTCGGTAAAATAAAGTCATCCCAGGGTTCATACTCCCAAGGTGCGTCTGGATCAATTTTAGCATCACAGGCTAATAAAGACACTTTAGCCCTAATCTGTGCTTTAATTTGGTTAATTTCTGATAAAAACTCTTTTAATTCACTAGTGGCAATGGAGCCACTAACATCTATGATTGCAATCACATTGACCATATGACTTCTTAATCTTGGATAAATTGCCGGCTCACCACGTCTGGATGAAGGTCGTGAATAACTATAATCTTCCCTGGCAGTCGCCGTCATATATCTTGATAACAGCATGCGCCACGGCAATTGGGGTTGCAGCAAATGATCCACAAGACGCATAAGTGCCTGACTCATTTTCCCTGCCTGCATGGCCTGTTGCGCAGCACCCGCTAATCTTTGCTGCCATTGTACACTTAAGTTTTGTACCTCATCATGTGTTAACGGAGGCGGAGGTTCCTTTTGCTTTTTCTCACCACCATCGGAATTATCATTTTTTTGTTCGCCGTCACCACTTTGGCCTTTACTATCCTCACCAATTTGATCTTGTTGTCCGCTTAATTTTTGTTCTTTGGTATTTTTTTCTTCGCCTTTATCCTGATCTTCATTTTTTTCAGAATCACCATCCTGATCACTACCACCTAACTCATTATTCTCGGTATCATTTTCATTATCAGACAATAAAGGATAGATCTCCTCAGCAGACATGCCTTCATATTCCCACATCAGCATTGTATCTGGTGGTGCTTTTAAGCCATCTCTCACCAAAATAGGGTTAATAGCATAGTCACAGGCCAAATCCCAACGATGTTTTATTCTATGCCCTCTTCTGGCAAAGTGAGACAAAGCACAATGAAGCGCTTGTTTAGCTAAAACAAAAGGAGATTCTTCTTTGCTTAGATCGTGAAAATAATCAGGATTAATATACAGCTTCTTCATATCCGTGGCTGTCGTTTTACACCAGGATGAATCAGCTTCGACAACAGGTAAACGTAAAACCAGAGCCCCAAGAAAAGGCTTATCAAGTATCAGTTTAGTTCTTGCTGCACCTATTTTTGTTTCTAAATCTGGGTCCATAAAAAGCTTATTTAATTAAACAATTATTATACAAAGTTAAGGCATACAAAGTTAAGGAATTTCTTTTTTAAATATAAGTCCAGCCCTTCGGGTATGATATTACAGACATTAATTTATTAATTAACAGCATCTCCAAGTTAACTTTCTGACAAAAGCTTGCTGTAATTAAAAAAAGGAGTTCCTTAACTCATTGAACACTTAAGAATAAAGCATAATATCCGCAATTGCATCAGCCCAATTAGCAAACTCTTCAACTGCAAATAAATCCTCACCAATAGCGCGATGCATATCAGAAACAAGCATAACACCCATTTCCTTTTGCTTGAATGAAGCCGCATATTTTAAAATATTGGTATAAGTCTCAGTTGAACTTTCAGTACCTTTAGCACGAATAGCTCGTCCAACCAAAGCAGTAGCAACTGCATACTGTAAATCAATTTCCTTTGGAACAGGAACCTGTTGGCCTTTAATAATGGCATCCAGATCAGGCATATGCTCCAGATTATCAATAAAAGCATTTAGTTCAATTCCAGCTGCAGGACCAACACAAGCCTGTAACGCGCCCAACAAAAGTTTCGGCTGAGAAGAAAACTTATGGACTGCACGATGCGCAAACTCCCAGGAACGAGGCGATGGAAAAGCAACAGGATTATGAGTGGGATCAAAATCAAATAATAATTCCGGTCTAAAACGTAAAAAGGCAATAATTTTTTCATCAATATTTTGCTGATACGCCCACGCCACCCAATCATCTAAGTTAACTTCAAATTCATAGTGAGAGAAACGATTGGCTAGTGGCGCAGGCATGCTATAAGTTACACCTCTATCTCCTTGTCGATTTCCAGCTGCAAAAATAGCCCAGCCATCTGGAATTTGATAGTCACCTAAGCGTCTGTCTAAAATCAATTGATAGGCTGCAGCAGAAACACTTGGTGGCGCAGAAGTAATTTCATCCAGAAATAAAATTCCTTTTTCACCATGCCGTTTTGCATTTGGCAACATAGACGGAACTGCCCATTCAACGCTATCACCATCTCTAAATGGAATACCCCTAAGATCACTTGGCTCCATCTGTGATAAACGGATGTCTATCATCTGATGTTGATGTTTTTCTGCTATCTGACTAACTAATTGAGACTTACCCACGCCAGGTGGGCCCCAAATCATAACGGGAGTGTGATGTCCTGAATCAGTACTTTTGAACTCCTCGTCAAGTACCATTAATAATTGTGAAACTCTCATTGCTTAGAAACCTGCCAACTTAAGTAATCGCTCGGCTTCCGCCTCATTTTTATCAACACCAATACCCTGTTTGTACATATCAGCCAAAACCGTCATTGAACCAATTAATCCTTTTTCAACACCTTTTTCCAGCCAATTGATGGCTTCGTTGATGTTTTTTTCGACACCTTCACCTTCAAGATACATAAAACCCATACCATGTAATGCCAGGTCATATCCATTATCAGCCGATTTTTTCATCCAGTTTGCAGCTTGTTGAAGGTTAACTGCTACACCTAAACCATTTTGATACATAACCGCTAATCGATGCTGGGCTTCTGCAACACCTAGTTCTGCCAATGGTGATAAAAGTTTTAAAGCCAAGGTATAATGTTTATCAGCTAAAGCAGTCATACCGCTATTAAAATCCATTAATTGATCATCATTTAAATTCATAATTATCCTTGATATTAATCGTCAGGCCATTATCATACTAAATTAGTTGGTTATTGTAACCTGTTTTTTAAAGGCATTTATTGAAAAATATAACTGGCAATATATTAAACAGACTTATACCCTGGCAATCAAAACGTTATAATACTTGAGTTAAGTAAACAATACCCGATACAATTTAAGAAATCTATTTAGAGAACACTTTTCAAATGTATAAAACCTTAATCAAACTCCATCCTCTTATATTAAGTTTAATAATTGGACTAAATAATTTTAGTGTCGCTGATAATCATTTGCCAACAACAAATGACAAACGGGGTATATCTATTAGTAGCAATTCTGTGACTATACAAACCCCTAAAAGTATTGATGAAGAACGTAAAATGACTGACTACAAATTTTACTCTGTCGAGCTTATTTTATTTAGACATAATGATAAGAGTGATCTGTTAAAAGAATTTTGGGTGCCATTGACTGAAGATGATATGGATCTTGACACCGAGGAAGCTTTACCGGAAGAAGAAAATAATATTACCGCTATTTCACTAATGCCCCAATTTGGTATACCCGGTTCAACAGAAACTCCCGTTTCACACTTCGAACTTGGTGAATATGATGGTGAACTGAATAAATTAGAAACTTATGATAACTTAGTCAATCAAATAGCGGATGAACAACTTGAACTCAAAAATGAAGCTGCACACATACGCTATGCTCGTCAATATCAAATGCTAGCTCATTTTGCTTGGATTCAACCAGGCTATGATGCTGAAACTACCTTACCAATAAAACTCAATTTGCCACTTAAATATGGCGATATAAAAGGGACAATTAAGGTTTCACTGGCCCGATACCTACATACTGAAGTAGATTTAACGCTAGTTGAAGAAGTCTGTCGCCAGGTTAAAAAAGAGCCTGAAAGTATGGATGTAAAAGTACAGGTTTTACTGCAGCCTGAATTAGAGAAAAATACGGACAAAAATGCGGCTTTTAATCCAGATTCTGAAGACAAAGACAAAGACAAAAACAAATTAATTGATGACTATATTACTAAATGTCAGATGGAAATAATTCCTTTTAATCAAAGCCGCAAAATGCGTAGTAAGAAATTACATTATATTGATCACCCTGCTTTTGGATTATTAGTGCTGATAAATCCATATAAATTGGAACAAGAGCCTGAAGAAGATGAGCAAAAAATTTCAAGCACTTCAACTGATAAAAAATAGTCTAATAAGCGCCTACTAGACTATTTATTATATTTGTCAAATTTTTTTAAATCATCAGCAGCTTCTTGCATTGCATTTTCATGGGCTGTTACAGCTCTTTTCTGAACTTTAATATACTTATCGATGCAATCTTTATAATTCTCAACATCTTTTTTATAAAGTTCATGTTGAAAGAATGAAGCCATAAACAATGGTTTTTCTGGTTTAAAACAAAGATGTCTTAAGACATATCTATCAGCTAATACATTTTGAGCCAATGAAAATAAAAAAATAGAAATAATAATTTGTAGTTTAATTTGCATATGCCTTCCTTGATATTGAACTATTTATGAATGATAATAGTTATTATTTAATTTTGTCAATAAGTAGTTCATTTATGATAACTATAGCATCTACTATTCAATAAATTAGAATATAATATAATAAATTATAATTTATTATATTATTATTTGCTTATTTATTAATATTAACTGGATTTTATTAGCTATTAAGAGTATATTGATGAGATAAGTTTCAGGGGATTCTCATGACAAAAATACCAACTACAATTACTATTTTATTACTTGTTTTTTCAACAAACTCAAATGCTTGGTGGGGTGGTATGAACTCCAGCGATCCCTGGGATGAAAATGACTGGCCGGTTTGGTCACCTATGTTCTGGATGGAAGAAATGTCTGATGAATTTGACAACAATAATAAATGGAACAATAGATATGGCAACGGATACCGACCTTATGGTTATGGACAACCAATGCCCTATTACCCTCAGCCTTACCCATATTATGCACCCACCTATCCGCAACTAAATACAGATACAACTAAATAATAAATAAAAAAGGACAGTCTAACTGTCCTTTTTTATTTACCAGCTCTAATCAAACCAGCCAAGCCTTTCTCTTCAAGTTTATCTTCAAGATAATCA
>JADGAU010000108.1 GCA_015231865.1 Gammaproteobacteria bacterium
AGTAAAAGGTTTAGGTCAATACTTTTGGGATTCATTATTATCTGATATTGAATCATTATTAATTTATGCCTGAGTAATACAAGCAATATAGATATTACCGTATGACCTCAAAAAGATTTCCTTATTCTATCTATTATGAAGTTATTGATAATATTGCATATGTGATTGCTGTCTTACCAGAACGTAGAAATCCTGTTTGGATTAGAAAGAAAACAAATAGATAATTTTATTGCTAAAACGTATACCTGCCATCGGCAAACAAGGGTCATTGCCAAATTTAAAATATGCTATTCTTAGCTGATGAATAAAAACGTAATTGGTGCAGACCACGAGTTTCATGATGAATCCTTTGCTCAAGGTTGGGCAGATCGTTTTGTCCCTACACCAGAGCGAATTAGTTTGTTCAACCTAATTCTTTCTGAAATACAATGCACAGTTAAAACCGATAGTTGCGTTGTTGAATTAGGAATTGGTCCTGGATATTTAGCTAACCATATTTTAAGTGCAATGCCTAATATTAACTATATAGGCATAGATTTTTCTCAACCAATGTTAGCTATTGCAAGTAAACGACTTAGGCAATATTCCAAACGATTGGCGTTGGTGTGGGCTGATTTAATACATGATAATTGGCAAAGTAATTTTAACCAGCCAATTCATGCTGTAATTTCAACTTGGGCTTTACATGATTTAGGCACTCAAGGCAATATATTCACGGTCTATGATAAATCCTATCAAGCATTGACTGAGGGAGGAATATTTTTGAATGGAGACTTTATTAAACCCGACAAAACGAACCATGCCTTTGAAGGAGGTCGTTTTGAAACTGGTAAGCATATAGAAATGCTTAATAAGATTGGTTTTATAAATCCTACTTGTATAGAGTTATTTGAAATTGAAAAGAATAATCCAACACCAGCACAAAATTATGCATGTTTAAAGGCTATAAAATTTGTTTTAGTTGCTAAACAGGCGATTCATATTTGAACCTATAATTTTTTTAACTAAAGGTTGAGAACGAAAATTGAGGCATTCACTTAATCTGATATTTTGCTATACTGATCTGAAGTGAATAGTGGAAAGCGGTCGTTGCCTTATTTAATATTCTGCATATAATGATAGCCAGGTGTTTATACTTTTGAGACCTTCATATCTTTATGTATTTCCATAAATAAATACAAACTTTATCAAAACATCCTCTATCCTATTTTGGATACCTATAAATTTATCATATAGAAAAGACTTTATAGCATATAGAAAGCTTTATAAAACAAACTTAATAAGTTTTTAGGAAATAAATATTAAACAACAATAACTTAATAACAAACCAAGATGATTACAACAAAATTTCTGACATAAAGACTTATAATACCTTCACTATTCAATATTTGATATGCGACAATCCGTCACATTTTTTTTAGAAAATAAACTTAATATAATTGCGGCTTTTCAAGAAATAAGGTCAGAATTATATGAAGTACTTTTATCATCGTTTCATTAACAATATTCCAAAAGCTGGATTATTTGCACTACTATCTTATACTCAAGTTTTTGCTGCTGATCTCCCTTTAACGATTAATATTATTGTAACTGAATTAAATGATATCAGCGGGGAAGAAATAAAGTCTGCTGATTTAGCTGAAGCACTAACCAATAAATTACCCAGTGTTTCAATTATTCGTCGAAGTGGAATTGCAAACGATATCATTTTAAGAGGACAGAATAGAGACAATATAAATATTACTTTTGATGATGCGAAAATCTATGGTGCTTGCCCAAATCGTATGGACCCACCAACTTCACATGTATTAACCAATAATATTGAAAGTATTAATATTATTGAAGGACCTTATGATGTACAAAATTTTGGTACTTTAAGCGGTGGCGTAAAAATAAAAACTAAAAAGCCTGAAAAAGAATTTAAAGGTGAAGTCAGTGCTAACTTTGGTAGTTGGGATTATAGAAAACTCGCTACCACACTTAGTGGCGGTAATGAGCTGTTTCAGGCTTTAGTTAGCATTTCTAAAGAATCAGGCGGTCAATATCAAGATGGTAATGGTGATGACTTTAATGAACAATTATCAAAAAAAATACCATCAACCATGGTGTATTATAAAAATGATCACAAAAATATGGATGCCTATGACAAAAGTACTTTTATGGGTAAAGTATTTATAACACCAATAAATAACCATCAGGCAACTATCAGTTATACCGCCAACCGCAGTGATGATATTCTCTATCCATCAAGTAAAATGGATGCACTATATGATGATTCAAATATGTTAAATCTTGACTATGCTATTACCAATTTAGGCAGCTATTCTAATAATCTTGAATTTCATTACTATGACTCTGATGTAGAACATCCCATGTCAACGAAATATAGAAACTCATCAGGACTATCAGCCGTAAATGAAAGAGTGAGTAAACTAAGTGCCAGAACACAAGGGCTGAAAATAAAAAACACCTTTGAGATTAACAATAGAATAGATGCAACTATCGGTTTTGATACCAGTAATAGAAACTGGGATGGTAGTTATATTGGTTATGGCACAAGTAGCTGGATAACTGGACGTAAAAGTATTGATGATGTAGATACGAAAAATAAAGCTATCTTTATTGAACTTAATAACACCTATGATCAGCTAACAGTTAAATCAGGGTTAAGATATGACGATACGAGCATTACACCATCAGGAACTCAGACGGATAATGATTATTCATCACTTAATGGGTTTATTAATGGTATTTATCACTTATCCAATACGACAAATCTATTTTTAGGGGCTGGAAAATCCTCTCGTGTACCTGATGCCAGAGAGTTATATTTCAAAATGGCGGGTATGAACCCCAATATGCCCGCACCAGAAAGTGGCACACCAACATTAGAAGAAGTCAAAAACTATGAACTAGACTTTGGCATTGAAAATAATTATGACAATCTAACACTTAAAACAAAATTATTTCATAGTTGGCTAAAAGATTATATCTACTTTAATGCAGGTAAAATGAAAAATAGCTTTGAGAACATTGATGCAACCTTATATGGAATTAATATATCTGGACTCTATACGTTTACCGATGAATTATCTCTTGATTTTGGATTAAGCTATCAAATAGGACAAAAAGATGATGCTTTAACTGGTCAAACAGATAAAGATTTATCCAATATATCTCCTGCAAAAATGATACTAGGTTTAACCTATGAATATGCAAGTAACAGTTCAATTAATGCAGAAGCGATAGGGGTAGATTCATGGGATAATTATGATGCTGATAATGGTGAGCAGCATATAGATAACTATGCTATTTTGAACTTAAAACTTAATCATCAATTATCAAAGAATATTAATCTAACCGTCGGTGTTGATAATGTTTTTGATGAAACTTACTCTATTAGCAATACTTATAAAGATTTAATATTGTTAACAGATGGTAGTGGTGATGTCATGCTGGTTAATGAACCAGGCAGATACTTCTATATTAATGGTGTTTATAAGTTTTAATATAGCTTTTAATCTGTCAAACTGATATTTAAGTATTGAGAGGAGACTTTCTATACTTATTAGTTTTTTGAAATTGAATGAACCAATTAAGAGATTTCCAGCCTGTCGAGGGTATGCAACTATAACCGTCCGCTTATCACGATTGTCACGATTGTCACGATTGTCACGATTGTCAAATAAAATAAAATTCATAATTGCTGCTTTTCAACACTTTCACTAATCATGAAAAATCTAGCAATTAGTAATATGGGACGATAGAACTAATTCGAATAATTTTTATATAAAGTTATAATAATTTCTAATCTTTGTAGAAATAACTCGAAGGTCAATTTTTTTACTCTAAAAATTTTTTTGGGTATTTTCTTTCCATTTATTAAAGAAACTGCTGATTTCTTTTTCCGATGCAAAGTCACCATTATCAGCTTCTTTAACCGCCTTAAGTGTCTCTTTTATTTGCCAATCCTTCAACTGAACGTGTTTATCACTCGCTTCAGTAGGTAAAATTGACGTAGTTCGATGAGGCTCTAATATACTCATTTTTTATTATGGACGCTTTTCGGGACTTTGCCTGTTATCAAAAATTGAAAGGATATAAACAATATTATTCTCAAATAAGTAAAAAACACTATAAGGAAAACGTTTAACTAAAGCACGTTGAACTTGCTTATAAACTGTTGGATAGAGTTCAGGGTTATTTTTTATATTATCAACTGCATCTTCCACGCAATTTATAAACTCATATCCTAAGCCTTTTGATTGCTCGTTATACCAATCTCGAGCCACTTTGATATCATCAACTGCACGGCTTTTAAAAACAACTTTTACCATTAATTTGTTCTGAGTTGTTTGAAAACTTCTGCAGAGTCAATATTATCCATATCTGGATTTTCATTATGTTCAGTTAAACGTTTATCAAGCTCATCCTTTTGCCATTCAGATAAAGGGATTTCTTCTGGCGATTTTGCTAGATTATCCCAAGCCTGCTCTAATAATAATATTCTCTGGGCAATGCTAAGCTTATTTATTTCTTTCATTATGCCTTGAGTATTCATTTAGTTCTCCAAAAAATTTTCCTGATTAGTATGAAGGAAAATGTTTAAATAAACCAAGGTACAATGAACATTAGTTTATTTAATTATACTTCTCATCTAATTATAGAAAGTTTAAATATTTTTAAACAGAAGAAGTTGTATTTTTTTCAAAAAAATTTGTTTTTATTCTTGGACTTCCACAGTCTATTACAAGGTTATCTCCAAAAGGACTGACAGCATAAATAAAATCGCCATGATCCGGTCTTGGCTGGTATAAACAAGTTTCATTATTTCTTCTTAATAAATTAATAAAGCTCAATACCTTCATTTGTAAGAAAGGTCGTTAATTTTATCAATGGTAGTCCAATCAAGGCATTTGGATCATTACTATGAATAGATTCAAACAGGGTAATACCCAGACGCTCACAACGAAAACTACCCGCACAATTGTATGGTTCATCTTGTTGCAAATAACGTTTTATTTGCTCCTCACTTAATGTTCTGAATTTTACTTCAGTCAATTCGACATCAATCTGACTAAAACCTGTTTGTGCATTTAAAACACATAAGCTGGTATAAAAAATGACGGTATTATTTGATGCAATACTAAGTTGCTGACAAGCATTTTCAAAGTTATGTGGTTTACCTAAAATAGTATTATTAACGACAGCAACTTGATCGGATGCAATGATTAAGCACTCTGGAAATTTCCGGGCAACGGCTAAAGCCTTTTCCTTAGCCAGTCGTAAAACTAAACCTTCTGCCTTCTCATCTTGATGGGCTGTTTCATCAATATCAGGGCTGCATGTTTCAAATGGTATTTGCAATTGAGCAAGCAATTGACGCCGATAGGGAGAGCTTGATCCTAAAACAAGTGGTTTCATGACATTTATCTCTAAGCAATTGGAGATGCACAATATTTTCGGCGTTCACAGTGAATACAATGCTCCCCCATCCAAAAATTATCAAACAATACTTCTAGTTGGGCTATTTGTTCTTTATCTGTCTTGTCTTTACTGGTACATAGGGCGCCAATCTCAAGGTTTCGTATGTTCTCATTCTTAACACCAAGTCCTGCTCCAGTAAAATTAGCTGAGCCAAAATAAGCGGCTTTACCCTCAACAATAATCATTTTCCAATGACTGCGAGGGCAAATTTGAATTTCCAGGTTCTTTTGTAATACAGGGTATTCTGATAAGGTCTTCGTAAAAGAGGTCGACATCTTGTCAGCATGAACCACTCGAAAACTGACACCCTGGTTCGCCATGCGATTAAACTCATCTAATATCGGCTTATAACCCCGCCAAGCTTTGATATACATGTCTTTGAGATTAGCGGTAACTATCCATACTCGTTGTTTAGCTTCGAGTACAATCTCTTCAATCACCCGCTGATATAAATTTTCATGGTTTAAAATTTCCATTATATGGCTGTCATTTAGTCTACCAACTTATTAAATGTTTCTGCCAATTTAAGTGGGTCTGCTTTTTTAACATGTCCGGATAGTTTAATCGTATTAACAAATAATAATTTTAAATCGCTGGGATCAGTATAACTAAAATTCCCTAATTCATGGGCTGCCATTAACATTTTTACTGCGAGTGGCTGTTTTTGTACTCTTAGCCCTGATTCTTTTAATGCACTGACAATTAGATTCAATGCTCGCTCCATATCTGCCTCTTTATTGCCAGTAGTTTTTAATTTAGCGTCTGTTTGCTTTTTTATTTTAAATGCGGTTTTTCCAGTCTTTCTAAGCTCTAGCAAATGGGCTTTCTTCTTATCTTCTGTTAAATCGGATAATAAAATTTCCATAGCGACTTCTTGTGAATCTGGCTCTGAGATTACCAATCCCTTTTCAACTTGTAGCCGAAACCGCTCTTCTAGATTATCCAGCGTTTCACCTTTTTCTAAAACGCCTGATTTCCTGGCATTATTAATTCGCTTAATATAATACTGAAACTCTGCAAAAATGGATTCATTCATAAATTATTTATTTTCCTTATGGTATTAAGTGTGTTTCATAAATTCAATTAACTTTTAAGATGTATATTGCCATTATTACCCAGGAAAGGATTAATAATGACCAGGGTAACCATTGAAAATGGCATTTTTGATGATTGGTAATTTGTGATTCTTCTTCTACCGACTTGGGTGGTTCCCGTTGACCTTTCTTTTTCTGTTTATCAAGTGCTCGTGCTTTTGCTTTTTGTTGTTTTTTATATTCACTAATCCCTTTTTGTATACCTTGTGCAATTAGCTTCGTTTGCTCTTTAGTCTGTCCTGGCTTTTGGCTTGCTTTAGCTATTTGCAGAGATTCTTCGACAGTTTGAGAAGAGACAGGTTGCTTATTATATTTGGTCATTTTTATTTCTTACCTGTTATTGCTCAATCTCGATGATGCAGATAATACACATTAAATTCAATAATCGTGAAATTAAACAAGATTAAATGTGCTTCAAGTTTGGGTGAATGATCGCCATGATATTTATCCCAATTGAGTTTTTCTTCAAAGAATGTAATACCATCAGAAAATTCTCGGATTTGTTTAAATACAGTCAATTCCCAGCCATAATCAACATTAATTTTTCCACCACCAGAGAACATATCGTCTTCCTTTTATTAATCGATTATTTATTGTGCATCAATTAACGTTCGACCACCATAGTATTTCTTCTTTTTCGCTCCTAGGCAATGACTTCATCAACCACATGGAAACTGATGAAGCACCTGGTAATGAACACCTGATTGAGTATCAATGGACTGATATAAAACAAAGTCTTTTACCTTCCACTGGATAGGTTCAATATTCTGCTTCTTAAATACTTTGGTATTTCTTTCCAGGGTAAGGTGTGGGATAAATTTTTGGGTTTGAATCGGAATATGACTATTTTGAGCAGAAATTAATAGTTCACTATGCAGATTTATCAACTCACGGGAACTTTCAGATAAACCAAGCCAACTAACCTGCGCTTTTTTAAAATATCCAATGACGTCAAGTGCAAAGGAAAATTCTAAACAATGAATTTTTTGTGCAAAACCAATAACTTTTTCAATCTGGCGTGGTTCAGGCTTACCCATAAATAATAAGGTGATATGAAGATTTTCAGGCTTAATTAGTCTGCCTGATAAGTTTAATTGTTTTTGTGCTGAAACAATTTTATCTCTTGTTTCATTGTCTGGCTTTAGTGCAAAAAAGAATCGACTCATCGTCTGCAATCAATTTAATGAAGCTGATCGTTTGAGGCAGGGCCAAATATTTCTTCATCCTCATCAAAATCATCATCTTCATCAATAGGTTGCTCTACCGTATCTTCGACCATACTATGCCATGAATAAGTAAACCATTTTTTAAATAAGGTAAAGGTAAGTTTTTTGGGCCATAATGTTTCGTCCGTAAACCAGCCTTCAAGCTCAGATTCAAATAAGGGTTTAAAGTTATTCTTTATCCACTTTTCAACGTTATGTTCGGACTCTGCATCCCCTTCAGAAATTAAATAGATTGTTGCACCATCATTTAATGTTTGCTCGATGGTTATATCGGGATGGTCATCAAACGGATCATTATCATTCAGCCACTGTATGGCAAACTCGGTATATTTTAAGATCACCGCGCCTCTGTTAATCATATATAGTTCCTTAATTTTTATTTACTGTTCAGGAATAGAAGTATCCACACGTTCTCTTAGCTCTTTTCCCGGTTTAAAGTGAGGTGCATACTTTTCGGCTAAGGCAACCGCTTCACCAGTCTTTGGATTTCTACCTGTGCGTGCTTTTCGGTGATGCAGGGAAAAACTACCAAAACCTCTGATTTCAATTCGCTCACCTTTTGATAAAGATTGAGCCATATGCTCCAGGATTATTTTTACAGAGGATTCTACGTCGATTAAATTGAGATGGGTATGTTTCATCGCTAGATTTTCAATCAATTCGGATTTTGTCATAAGTATTCCTTAAATTGAGTGAACTTAGAATAAACTGATGATTTTAAAACAACAATAGTCCTTGTTGATTATTTTTCGAACACTCGGCCAATATAGGCTTCTTTACCGGTTAATTTATCATAATAAACATCAAGTCCATCATCATGTCTTAAAAATGTTAAACTTTTATCGATATGCTCATTTGGTGCAAAAGAATAGGTCTGACTTAAAGAGCCTTCATATTCCCATCCATCTGGGGTAAACATTATTTTCAGATTATCATCAACAGCTTGACAAGCAGAGACTTTTTTTGATGTATCTTCATGAATATAGGCATAACCAAACTCCAGCCAATCACATTTGGCGGCTAAACCATGTATTTGATCGGCCACAACAAAATCAATTGCTTTGTTATCTTTTATATAGACAAACTTCATTCTTTGAAGATATTTAATGTAAGAACCAACATCAACGGTGCTCATAAAACCAATTCTTACAATTGAAATGTCATCACAATAGGTTTGATTAGGACAGTCATCTTCAAATGCTTCCAATCCACCAGGAAATTTATCTTCTATTACTGAAATTTTAATTATGATTGAATTTGCTTCAACTAGAACTGCCATTCACGTTACTCCTATAATTTTAGCGGATTGCGATAAGTAACTTTTCTGTAAGTGATTCAATTAATTTTGCCTGTAAGAATTCAGGTCTAGGTCGAAAACCATCTTTTTTATATGAAACACGTATTGGGCTTCTAACTTTATGAATGGATGTATCGCAGTTTAGTACGGCCTCTTTCATGTTAGTAGGGATTGCATCAAAGCCATATGCAGCACCAAGCAAACCACCTACAATACAAGCATTAGTATCGGTATCACCTCCTCCTGACAAAGTCTCTTCTATTGCTTCTTTATAAGGTGTACTAAGTTTTAGATGTCTAAATGCATGAGTATAAGCAATTTTCACAAAACCAATTTGTGGTGAGTATGGTATGTTTTCATTCTTCATTGCATCATCAAACCAGCTACGAACTTCATCGTTAGCATTTCTCTCAAGCCACATTTCAGTATGAAATAATGCCTCACGAATATCACCAGATGTTTTTATTAAATTAGCCGCACAAATCACATATGAAGCTACCGCATCACAGCAACTTTGATTAGGATGGGTTAACTTTGAATCTTGTATAGCATAGCTTGCCAAAACATGATCGTCTAAGTTCTGCCCCCAAATTGCTAATGGAATACAACGCATTAAACTACCATTCGCTTTAGACTCGATGGATTTATACTGTGCAATTTCTTTCATTTTCTCAGCATAATCATTTAATTTTGCCATTTCCTGATTACCCTCCTGACTGATTAAACTCATTGGTGCTGAACAGGTATAACCACAATCAAATGGATCTGATTCAAACCATTTAACGTACATTTTAGCGATATTTTCAAGATTAAATTCTCTTTCCTGGATAAGACCTTGAGCAAGGCATAAAGCTAGTTCACCATCATCTGTCATTTGTCCTTTTCCAACACGGTGAATACCTCCACCGCACATATTCATGGCATCAAAAACAGCTTCCTTGTTTGGAAGAGAATGCATCATTTCTAGTGGAGCTCCTGCCGCATCACCAACACAAGCGCCAAGAAAAGCGCCCAAAGCATGATTATATAAAGAATTATTGATGTTGATTGGTTTAGCATTATTTTTTTCAAGGGCCGGAAACATAAGTTCATCACTAACTTTTATGAATAATAAGATTCGTATGGTGAACCTAACGCCTGAAGAATAACTTCATGTTTTTCTTTAAGATTAACCACTATTTTTTCCTGTTTT
>JADGAU010000109.1 GCA_015231865.1 Gammaproteobacteria bacterium
TCAATTAAGTCAATGGCTTTATCAGGTAATTGCCTATCTGAAATATAGCGGTGCTGCATTGGATAGATTAACAGAAGCAGGTTTTGACCCGGTTTATGGCGCTCGTCCTCTAAAACGTACCATACAACAATTACTGGAAAATCCTTTAGCACAGGAATTATTGGCTGGCAATTATGTCAGCGGCAATACGATTTATGTTAATGTTGAAGATGATCAAATTGTGTTTCATTAAAAGATAGTGGGCAGTGGGCAGTGGGCAGTGGGCAGAAAATTGTAATTGTATATTTTACTTGTCAAGCTGTAACTTAACTGTAAACTACTTACTGTAAACTGACTACTGCCAACTGATAACTATTATTTCTTATGCCCAGCCTTATCAAACAATACTTAATGATCACCAGTACCTATTGGGTATTTACCATTACCGATGGTGCTTTGCGTATGCTGGTGATTTTATTTTTTCATCAGCTTGGTTATAACGCACTTGATATCGCCCTATTGTTTTTATTTTATGAATTTTTTGGCGTCGTTACCAATCTGATTGGTGGCTGGCTAGGGGCTAAAATTGGTCTTAATCGTACCATGCATTTGGGGGTACTTCTGCAAATTATTGCCCTGGCAATGCTTACCGTTGACAATAGTTTACTGGGCATCGCCTATGTCATGTTTGCACAGGCTTTATCCGGTATTGCCAAAGATCTCAATAAAATGAGTGCCAAAAGTAGTATTAAATTTTTACTACCGAAAGAGTCACAACAAGGGCGATTATATCATTGGGTTGCTTTTCTTACCGGTTCTAAAAATGCCTTAAAAGGTGCTGGTTTTTTTATCGGTGCTTTATTATTAAGCTTATTTGGATTTCAGGAATCAATGATGATTATGATGGCTATGCTAATTATTATCTTGATTATCGGCCTCATCTTTTTAACTCAGGATATTGGCAAATCTCAATCCAAACCCAAGTTTAAAGAATTATTTTCAAAAAGCCGTGCGATTAATATTTTATCAGCAGCACGTTTATTTTTATTTGCGTCACGAGATGTCTGGTTTGTGGTCGCAATCCCCGTTTATTTTCAAAGCGTATTAAATTGGGAACATACCGAAGTTGGTGCCTTTATGGCTATCTGGGTAATTGGCTATGGTATTGTCCAGGCACTAGCTCCGAAACTAACGCATTTAAATAAAAAGGAAATTAAATCAATTCCTTCAGGAAAGACTGCCCTGTTCTGGGCAAGCTTATTAATTATCTTTCCTTTAATAATTGCCTTACAACTGTATTTTCACTTGTTTAACTTTCAGTGGCTTACCTCCTCAGGAATTACTACCAATGAAGTTATTATTGTTGCCGGACTGATTTTATTTGGAATTGTCTTTGCCATTAACTCATCAGTGCATTCGTTTTTAATTTTGGCCTATGCCCGAAATGATGGTGTTTCTTTAGACGTTGGGTTTTACTATATGGCCAATGCAGCCGGACGACTTGTAGGTACCATCCTATCCGGCTCAGTTTATGTCTGGTTTGGACTGGAAGCTTGCTTACTCATATCTTCTGCATTTTTAGCCTTAACAGCGATAATTTCTATGGCACTACCTCACCCACACAGCAAAACCTCTTAGATAGCCAGGGTATTGACTTTCCTGATGGAAGCCCTGGTGGACAGGCAGAATATCAAGAAAAACACAATCAATTACCGACATACCCGATTCTTAAGCGAACCAGTGAGAGCTTGCTGAAATCAGGAAAATCAATGCCCTGGCTATTTATGCACTGACACCTATGCACTCACAATCTCATAACTATGCGACATTTCACAGGCTTTTTCCAGCATCAATGAAACTGAGCAATATTTTTCTGAAGATAGAGAAACTGCACGCTTAACGCGATTATCCTGAAGATCATTACCCGTTACAACGAAATGGACATGAATTTTAGTAAAAACTGCCGGTATAGCATCTGCACGTTCTGCGGTAACCTCACAAACACAATCAGTAACATCCTGTTTTGATTTTTGCAGCATTAACATGACATCAATAGATGAGCATCCGCCAAGACCTAAAAGAATCATTTCCATAGGACGAGCACCTCGATTTTCTCCACCAAATTTTTCAGTACCATCCATCATAATCTTATGACCAGAATCCGTTGCGCCTTCAAAACCAATTTTATCTACCCATTTAATGGTTGTTTTCATTTTGTTCTCCACTTTGTAATGACTGGCCACTCAATTGTTCATCTTTAAATTTATGGATAATTTCCAGGTATTGTTGTTCTTTTTTTGCAGCAGAAAAGAGCATCACTGCAATAAATATTAACAGAAAAAATAGTGCACTAATAGCACTGGCACCTGTCACAGCGACCTCGGCTAATTGTATAAATGTAATTTGTTTTTGAGCAATTAAATTTAAAAGATGCGAAGAATCAACCAGGTTTGGCTTTAGCCAGTATAAAATCCCCCAGGCAGTAAGTGATGAAAGCATTATTCCCCAGGCAGTAAAACGTGTAATACTATAAAAAAACTGGCGTTTAATTAAGAACTGTTGTTGCTCTTCTGTAAGTTTAGTATTTTGTTGCAATTTCCTTTTCCCCAATTGGAATAATTTTCATCTGCCTGGGGTCGGAGTCAAAATAAACATTTCATTAAGATTAAGACCATAAGTAAATGTTTAGTGCAGCTATCAATTATACAGGATAACCATTTGACTCAGACCCCGAATTACAAGGATCATACTCAAATATTGAAAAACATCAAGTTGCCCCTATATCTATGGGTGAAATTTTTAATTAAAACGAGCTACCGATGGCTTTAGATTATTATAAAATATTAGATGTACCTAAAAATGCCAGTGATGCTGAAATAAAAGCTCAGTATCGTAAATTGGCACGTAAATATCATCCTGATGTCTCTAAACTGAAAAATGCTGAAAAGCGCTTCAAAGAAATTAATGAAGCCTATGAAGTATTAAAAAATAAAGAAAAAAGACGTCAATACGATATGTTTGGCCACGCTGGTGCTGGTGCTGGCTTTAACCCTGGCGGAGGTTTTAATTCCGGCGGCTTTAATTCAGGCCAGGGCGAAAATTCAGGCTTTGATGGTTTTGGTCAAGGTGGATTTGGCAACTTTAGTGATATTTTTGAAAACATGTTCAAAAATCAATCACAAAGCCGCCCAGGTTTTAATAGCTCACAAAGAACTCAGCAGACGCAACAACAAAATAGAGCTGCAAGTTCACAAACCCTGGACATCCATGTACCTTTGGAAGATGTCTTTCTTGGTGCTGAAAAAATTTTTAATTTATCATTCCCTGGAGAAAGTACGCCGAAAAAAATTAAGGTAAAAATTCCTAAAGGCATCATTGCAGGCAAGAAAATTCGTTTGCCTCATCAGGGTAAAAATAATAATGATATTTTATTGAAAATAAATTACCACAAGCACGATTTATTTGAAGTTAAAGACAATGATATTTTGCTTAATTTACCCATTACCATTTGGGAAGCGGCAATGGGCGCAACAATTTCAGTGCCTACTTTGGGAGGCAAAGTCGATTTAAAAATTCCACCCGACTCTCAAAGTGGGCGTAAGCTTCGTTTAAAAGGTCAAGGATTAGGTTCACCCGCGGGTGATTTGTACGTCACATTAATGATAAAAATACCGCCATCAACTAATAATGAACTGGCCAAACTCTATACACAGATTAAACATAGTGCACCCTATGATCCACGTGAGCACTTTAGACGGAAATAAGAAGAAAGTAATAACAGAGAAGTAAAAATTTATAGAGAGAATTAATTGAACAATTTACTTTTTTGATTGTCCAACTAGTAAATATTTTCTACGAATTTTAGGAGAGCAAGCATGAAGTCATTAAAAATATTCAGCCCCAAAGTTTATACACTTACTACTTTAGTAATGACAATTATCTTAGGAAGTTTGATTTTTATTAATTCTCAGGCTTCACTTCCAAATTATGATAGTCAGGGAAATGCCCTGCCTACCCTGGCTCCTATGCTGGAAAAAATAACAGATGCAGTCGTTAACGTTTCCACCATGGAAGGAACTATCAGAGTAGTAAATCGTGATAAAAATAGCATTTTTGATCAGCCACTTTTCCAGGATCCTCTGCTAAATCGTTTTCTTGAACAGTTTAAACAATTTCAACAATATGATGATGATAATGAAAAAACACCGCCCTCTACACAACAAAAGAACTTAGGTTCGGGCGTTATTATTAATGCTAATAAAGGTTATGTTCTAACGAATAACCATGTCATTGAACATGCGGATAAAATATTAATTACACTTAAAGATGGACGCAAACTTGAAGCTGAATTAATTGGCAGCGATAAAAAAACCGATATTGCCTTATTAAAAATTCCAGCCAAAAACCTGACCGATATTCCACTGGCAAATTCAGACAAATTACGTGTTGGTGATTTTGCTGTCGCTATTGGCAATCCTTTTGGCCTTGGTCAAACAGTAACTTCAGGCATTATTAGCGCTCTGGGTAGAACAGGCCTGGGTATAGAAGGATATGAAGATTTTATCCAAACCGATGCCTCCATTAATCCTGGCAACTCAGGAGGCGCACTGGTTAATTTAAGAGGTGAATTAATCGGTATTAATACTGCAATCTTATCAAAACATGGCGGCAATGTTGGTATTGGTTTTGCGATTCCGGTCAATATGGTTAATAGTATCACCGAACAACTATTAGAACATGGCCAGGTAAAACGTGGTTTATTAGGTGTGCATATACAGGATTTAACACCGGACTTAGCTGATGCCTTAAATATAAAACAGTCATCTGGCGCCATTATTGCCAATGTCATGAAAAACTCAGCAGCAGAACGTGCTGGCCTTAAAAATGGTGATGTCATTATCCAGGCTAACAACAAATCGATTAATACTGCTTCCAATCTGAGAAACTTTGTTGGCTTACTAAGGCCGGGTGAAAAAATCCGTTTCCAGGTTGTACGTGAAAATAAACAATTCGCGTTAACTGCAACTATTTCTGGTGATGATGAACTATTAATTTCGCAAACTGATTTTAATGCCAAAGACTTGCACCCTAGTTTAGATGGTGCCGTATTTAGTGAAGACCCACAAACGAATCAGGTTAAAATTTCTGAACTGGTTAGAGGCTCTGTAGCGTGGAGTGTAGGTCTCAAAGTTGGCGACCATATTGTTGCAATTAATCACTATAAAGTCTCAAAATTAAGTGATTTAAAAAATTTGAGCAAACGCAACTTACATCGTATTGCGATCAATATCCAGCGTGGAGATACCGGTTTATATCTTGTACTTGAATAACAAAATGAAAAATATTCTAAAATATAAACTTGTTCTACTTATCGTATTAACAGCCAGTATCTACTGGCTGTTTTTCTATTTACCAAACGCTAAAGAGCAGTCAAAAATTGAACCACTTGCCGTTGCCGGCAGAACCATGGGCACTTCATTTAGTATAAAGATTACCCAGCCATTGTCTAAAGAACAATTACAAAAAATTCAAAATGACATAAAACAAACACTGGAAAATTTTAATCTCATTTTCTCACATTGGGATAAAAACTCAGAACTCAGTCATTTTAATCAAAGCAAGCCTAACGAAGTTTTTAATTCCTCTGAAGCTCTGTATCAATTATTGCTTTTGTCCAAACAAATTTCCCAAAAAACTAATGGCGCCTATGACCCAACCATTGCTCCAAGCGTCAATATTTGGGGATTTGGTCCAGGAGAAATTCGTTTCGAGCCACCCAAAGATTCAGAGGTTCTTATGGCCTTATCCCAAGTCAATTATCAAAACCTGGATTTATCAAACAAAAATCAACTCATTAAATCAAAACCTTTTAGCCTGGATTTATCGGCTATAGCAAAGGGTGGAGGTGTTGATAGCTTAGCCGCCTTAATGGACAAATATAAAATTGAAAATTATTTGATAGAAATTGGTGGTGAAATAAAAACAAAGGGGGTGCGTCATCCTGGTCAAAACTGGCGTATAGCAATTGAGTCGCCTTTTACTTCAAAAACAGGCAGAAAAGTCCATCGTATTATTAATATCCCTCAAGCTGCCTATTCTATTGCTACCTCCGGTAATTATCGTAATTTTTTTAATTATGAAGGAAAACATTACTCTCACACTTTAGATCCTAAAACAGGTCAACCTATTAGTAATAAAATAGCTTCTCTTACCGTACTTCTACCCACTTCAAAAGATTCTACTGCAGAAGTTGATGCGCTTGCCACAGCATTAACGGTTATGGGTAAAGATAAGGCGCTAAGCTTTGCCGAAAAGCATCTTTTAGCCGTCTTAATTATGACAATTGAAGATGGAAAGGTTCATGAATTTAGTAGCTCAAAATTTAAGGAAATGAATTTTTAGAGAATATTTAACCCCTTTTAAAATCTCACACGTCTATAGCTATAAACAATTTACACTTTCCCCCTTTAAAAAAGGTGAAAGTTTATTTTTTATAACTGTGAGGATAAAAAAATGAATAATATCTCTATCAAACCAACGGCTTTATTTTTATGTGTTTCCCTAAGTTTCTCGACCGGCTGTTATAACAATTCTGAAAACGCATCCATAAAAGAGGAAAATATTAAGGTAGCATCTGAACAGCTTTCTGATGAAGCGTCAGCATTAAATGAAAATCACTTAGTAAAAATAAAATCACAAAAGTCAGTGGTTGACTCAGACTTGAGTATTGAGACAGAGGAGTATAAAAAAGCTGATCAAATTGCTTTACCAACACCTCGAGCACCTATAACTAAAGATAAAGCAAAAAAAGAAGCTATTATCGGCCAATATAGAGCCAGTGGATTAGTTGCCAAAAGTCCAATGATAAGCAGAAATGCAGTTTTATCTAAATCCTATATCGCACCACCAGTTCACTTAGTCACACCTCAAGAAAAAAATACTGAAAACTATCTGAATTATCAGGAAAATGCTATTCAGTTAGTCTCTGAAAAACCCTTAAGTACCTTATCCATTGATGTTGATACTGCATCCTATAGCAATACCAGACGACTATTGATGCAGGGCAAACTTCCACCTAAAGACGCGGTTAAAACAGAAGAGTTGATTAACTACTTTAATTACTCTTATCAAACAGCCAAAAATTTAGACTCACCTTTTTCCGTCACCACAGAAATAGCCCCTTCACCATGGAATGATAATAAAAAACTACTACATGTTGGCATTAAAGGTTATGACATCGATAAAGCAAACTTACCCGATGCAAATTTAGTTTTCCTGGTTGATGTTTCCGGCTCTATGAAACGACCTGAAAAGTTAGGACTGGTGAAACAATCATTGAAGCTATTGGTTAATCAATTGGATGAGAATGATAAAATCAGTCTGGTCGTTTATGCAGGTGCTGCAGGCGTGGTGTTAGAACCTACTTCCATAACTAAAAAACATAAAATTATTCAGGCAATTGATAACTTGCAAGCTGGCGGTTCAACCAATGGTGAAGCAGGGATTCTTGCTGCATATAATATGGCTGAACAAGGACGATCTAAAGATTCCATTAATCGCATTATTATCTGTAGTGATGGCGATATGAATGTTGGTAAAACGTCTATTTCTGCACTTAAACAATTAATTGAACAAAAACGAAAAAGCGGAGTTGCCTTGACTACTTTAGGCTTTGGTAGCGGTAATTATAATTATGCACTAATGGAGCAACTTGCTGATGTCGGTAATGGTAATGCTGCTTATATTGATAACTTGCTTGAAGCACAAAAAGTTTTGGTTAATGAGATGAGTTCGACCTTATTAACCATTGCTAAAGATGTAAAGATTCAAATTGAATTTAGCCCTCTGGTCAAAGAATATCGATTAATTGGGTATGAAAACCGCTTATTAAAGCGTGAAGATTTCAATAATGATAAGGTAGATGCTGGTGAAATTGGTGCAGGACATACCGTCACTGCCATTTATGAAATCGCTCTTGCCGAAAATGCTAATAGTTCAAGTATAGATCCGCTTCGATATCAGAATAACAAAAAACAAGAAGTGAACGATGAGACTAACAATTATAATAACGAACTAGCTTTTGTTAAAATTCGTTATAAAGAACCCAATGAAGATAAAAGCAAATTGATTACCCATATCGTCAACAAACAAAATATGCTGTCATCAATTAATCAAACTTCTGATAATTACCGTTTCTCAGCCAGCGTTGCAGCCTTTGCTCAAAAGCTTAGAAATAGCTCATATATAAAATTATCTTATCAGGATATAATCTCTTTAGCGCAACAAGCCAAGGGCAAAGATGATTATGGTTATCGGGCGGAGTTTATTAAACTGGCGCAATTAGCTAAGGACTTATCAAACTAATATTAATTAAAGAAATTTGCTGATACTCAAGTAAGATACAATTCAACATTTATTGTTGCACCCAAAGGGCATAAAATACCTGTCTGAACGAAGTGAGTTCCGCAGACAATGAATTTGTATTGTGGCTTGCTTGAGTATCAACACAGATAATTATTTATTGTAAATGGTATAAATAATCGACACATAAATGAATACTGATGAACAGCTCATTCAACAATTCTGTCAGGGAGATATGAAAGCCTTTGAAGACTTGTATCTGCGACACAAAGATCCCTTGTATCGATATCTGTTTAGGCAAGTATCCAATAAGGATCTAAGCGATGAGCTGCATCAGGATGTTTGGGCCAAAATCATTAAACAGGCCAATCAGTTTAATCAACTTTCTTCATTTAAAACCTGGCTCTATAAAATTGCTCATAATCATATGATTGATTATTTTAGAGCCAATAAGTTTCGCTCTCAATTTGATAACAAAAATAATAGTGAAACGGTCGATGATGAACATAAAGACAATGAGCAGGCTTGTGAAACTATAAACCAGTCGCCCGAAGCCGAAATACAAAACCAACAGCTTAAGCAAGAAATTTTCGCCGCAGTAGAGCAACTACCTAATGAGCAAAAAGAAGTTTTTCTACTTCACGAGCATGGTGGTTTTAATATTAAAAGTATCGCTTCAATTACCAACAATAGCCAGGAAGCCACCAAAAGTCGCTTACGTTATGCAATCAAAAAGCTTCGTGATAAATTAGAGGTATGGCTGTGAAAAATCAAATTGAAGAGCAAAAAGCACTAAATGATTTTTATGAGGACTATTCTCAGGGTAAGAGTCGTCTGTCAGAAATTTACCAACAAAATGAACAAATTAGACCTGGTGCCGAACTAGATGTAAAGATTCTTGAACTTGCTGCCATCCAGGCACAACAGAACAAAAATAAAAAGAGCATATTCTCTAAATTTAATACCTCAGTCTACTCAATAGCTGCCAGTTTTATGGTATTTACTTTGGTTGGACTAGTCTTTTTTAATGTCTGGGAACAAGAGCAAACTAAAATGGACAACCTATTATCTGAAAGTAAATCCAACTACGCTCCTTCAGTTTCTGATGAAATAAACATTGATAAAGAAATGAATCCAGCTTTACAGGAAAAAGTGGAATCAGTGGTGGTATTTAAAGATGAACAAAAAAGCATAGCAAATCCATCAATGCCTAAATCAACAATTAATAACAAGGTAATTAAGAACCAATTTGCTCAACGAAAACTGGTACAGAAAGAATCAATGGCAGAAGTTAATTTAGAAGCAAAGGCAAAAAGAGTTAGAAATACCAGTCATTTTTCCAGCTCACCTATTCAGGAAGAAGAAACATTATCCGCCTCTGGAATTACAGCCTCATCAAATGGATTTGCTAGCGACGTAGCCAATGACTTTGATAGTGAAAGTTCACAAGAGCATGCTAAGTCAATTGGTTATATGCTAAAAAAAGATTCTGATAAATTATTATCGGAACAAGCATGGTTAAAACGAATTAATCAATTAATTGAAAACAAAGAAATTGAAAAAGCAAAAGCAGAATTAGCAAAGTTTAAATTAGCTTATCCACAATACTTGGTAAATGATCTGCCAAATATCCCCTAGCTATATGTGTAAAGTACTAAGGTTGCAGGAAGCCAGTTTCAAATTAAACAGACTATAAGACCTAAAATATAGAATTCTTTCGTTTTATCACTAAGTACTATACAATGATATAAAATATAATTGGATAAATTTTATATGAATATAGCTACTATCATCGGTGTCATTTTTGGCTCTACTA
>JADGAU010000010.1 GCA_015231865.1 Gammaproteobacteria bacterium
TCAGATTCTGAGGCATGAGGATGTTTATCAGGATGAAACTTTTGGGCCATACTTCTATAGGCTTTTTTAATTTGCTGATGAGTATAATGTTTACCAGGATTAAGGCCTAAAGTCGTTAAGTATTCTCTTTTAAGGGATTCCTGAATTGAACTACCTGATTGAGTTGACTGATATGAACTGCCAGACGTTGATTTTTCCTGATGAGAACGTTGATTATTTTTATTTGATGAGCTTTCCCGTTTATTCTGTTCTTGATCTTGCTGTTGTTGACGGTACCTTTGGGAATCTTCACGTCTTTTAGCTTGTTCCTGGTTAAATTTGGATTGGTTCTGATCACGTTGTGCTTGTTCATATTTGCGACGAAGTTCTTCAACTTCTTCTTCCCGACGTTTAATATCTTCATAGGCATCACGATATCGAATGGCATTGATAAAGATCAGCCAGTCCTCTGAGGATATGGGCATGGGGTAATAGAAAACCAAAAATAAACGCACCGACCATCACAAATAGATGCGTTTCACCCATATTAAACTGTAGCATCATGGGAACAGTGATTAAGGCAAGCAATACAAATTTCCAGAAATTAAAATTTCTGGCATTACCGGCAGTGTAGCCTAAAGCTACCATAATGACCGATAAAAATATAAATGCAGAATAACTAATGCCCATAATTTTTCACCATACCGACAATAAACCCGATTGCAAAGACCGTACTGATAATAAAATTTTGTAAATCGGCAATACTGGCTGCCAAAAATAACAGAACGACATAAATCATTGGAAATAGAAAGTAACTACCTAATAAGCCCCAGCTTGTGAAGAGTCGCCCCATATTGGTAAAAAACCAGGCAATACCATAGCCATTGAAATAAGCCAGTATTGAATAAAGCACTAATTCAGTTTCATTCATTATCGTCGATTAAACAGCTCTTTTATAAAATAGTAGAATTCTTGGATGTAAAACATAGTTTTATCTTTACCCAGATAGCCTATTACGGCAAATAATAGAAAAGGCAAAGTCATTTCCTAGAGATTATTGATATCAACCAGAAATTGAGCAATAGCCGGTGTCACAATAATTAGAGTAATGATTTTAATAAGCCCGATATTTTTAAACAAGAATCCATAAACAAAACCGGCTGCACAAAATAATAAAATCCCGTAAATATTCAAACCGCTCGAGGGTAAAATAACGGTCAGATTCATTTATAAGCTAACTGTCTTTAACAGGATCTGACGATCACCATGATTGAGTTTAGCCTCCGGCTTTTTAGATAATCGTGAAAATGACCAGCTTTTAAAATAAGGTGTCGTGCTAAACTTAACCGGTTGTCGATTAGCCGATACAATTAATGCCTGATCAGATTTAATGGTTCTAACTTCATTGGCATTAATTAGGTTATATTCATTGTATTGGTCGGTTGTATCAAAAATTTCTTTTTGCTGCCGTTCCCTCACTTTACCAATTATTTTCTCAAAAAAATCCGCTGTCTTTGGATCAGCTCCGGAATAGGTTAAATAAGTATTAAAGCCACCCTGAATGGATTGAGCATACTCAGGCCCATAACGTGCGTCCAGTTGGCTGATACTTTGTAAAATTATTGAAATAGACACTTTATAACCCCGTATAGTATTGATGGTTGATACAAAGTTGGGGATAGTAGAGTGACCAAACTCATCATATAGAATATAAACCGGTAAGGTTTTTCTATCCGGCATTTTTCTCATACAGGCATTAAATACACTGCGGAAAAACATACTGCTTAGAAAACTAAAATATTCTGCATGTTGTGCCGGTGTAATCAGATAAATAATGGTTTTCTGCTGCCGGATTTCATCGAGTTTAAAATCTGATTTTGAAGTCAGCCTGGAGACATTTTGATTGGATAGGCTTTTTAATGAGGTAATGGCATTTAAAACAAAACTTTGAACACCTTCTTTATTACCGGTTAATACGCCTTTCCATTCATTCCAGAGTGTTGCGTCATCTACATTATCTGGATTAATGGTATAACGACTCATAAAATCATCCAGATTACTGCCATCTTCACCAAAGTTCTGGAAAAGATAATAAAGATTATGGAGGTTATAGTAATCGGGGTTTTCGTTGCCGGCATTTTTCAGGCATTTAATAAATAAACTGGCAAAACGAACAGCACCCTGAATCCAAAAATCATCTTTGCCACCCTGAGAAGGCAGGCCACTACGGACTAAAATTTCAGCAATCTGCTCGATTTCAATTTCATCTCTGGCCTCACTAAAGGGATTAAAGAAACTGCTGCGCTCGAGGTTTTCTGGATCAATCACAATCACTTGATAACCACATTTTTGCATATGACCGGAGGTATGCTCAAAGACTTCACCTTTAGGATCGTTAACCACGATAGAGCAGTTTCTTCTCGCTTTATCCAGCACATTGGGAATAATATAACGGGAAGTTTTACCGGCACCTATTCTGGCAGTGACACAGACATTTTGCAGGCTATCGGTTTCAGATAAGCGTAACTTAGCCCCATCAAGCAGCAGACCATTATTTCTGGCACATAGATAATCAGCAAAAGAACTATCATCTGCAAATGAGGCACCTGATACTGATTTACTTAGTTTACGTTTTATTAAATAAGTGGCCCCTTTGGCCATTAAACTGAAGGTATCTTTAAGTACCATTATTTTCTCTTATGCTCATTACCATAGGATAGTTTTGACTGCTCTCTTATTTTATTCATTTCTGCTTTTCTGTCTCTGACAATTTGCTCTTCTCGGGATAAATTTTCATACTGTTTTATTTTCTCAGTATCGTCGACATTGCTTTTTCCCTTAGTTGTATTATCAGACTTTTGTTTGGTTTCAGTTGTATTATCCACTTTTTTATCACGTTGTTTAAAGGTTTCCTTAGTTTTTGTTTTCTGTTTATTGTGTTCCTGGCTTTCTTTTTCGGTAGTCTTTTTGTTCTTTATCTTATCGGTAATTTTCTGATTAATTTTTTCAAATTCATCGATAAAGCCCAATGTGCTTAATCGGTGTTTACGACCGGTTGCCCTGTCTTTCAGTCCCGGATTTTTTCCACGGATATAAAAATCCAGACCTGCTTCATCAAATCCTTTTAATAATGCTTCTGTACTGTCAGATTGATTAAATATTTGTCTCACTTTTTCCCTAACCACTTCTCTTTGTGGTGTTTTGCCGGTACGGCGTTTCAATTCTGCACCTTTGTTGGATAGTTTCTCAGATGACTTTTTATTAATCAGCTCTTTTTGTTCAAGCTCTGGGTATTGCTCCAATACATTTTTTTCCAGTGATTTTTTAATTACATCAAATTTAGATTTAGATAAACGATGTCGCTTTGTGGAGGAGACTTCATTAGAACTGATAATGACATGAAAATGGATATTATTATCATGATCATCATGAAGGGCTGCAAATGCCAGATTATTTTGTGCTCTATCCTGAATATAATGATGTACAATTTGTCTGAGTTTTTCTTTTTGCTCATCCAGTTTGATTTGTTCGCTGCGGGTAATGGAGATGACTTCATGATACATATAATTACCGCCAGCACGTCTTCTTAAATATCGGGCGTTTTGAATAAATTCATTTTTTACATCTTCTGCATCACGAGAGTATAAATTATGGTAGATACTAAAACGGCTATCGGCACGGCCAGAATCCATATAATCAATCAGCTGATTAAAAGAAGGCTCTTTGCGTGACATGGATTTGATAATCATGGTTTCATTTTCTCTTGAACAAAATCCTGGACAGTCTCTTCGAGTTGTTTGATTTGATTAAGCAATCCATTTTCATCAGCCAATGCACGAATAGTATGAGAATAATGGGCTGCCTGATTGACATTATTGGCAATATTTCTAATCAGGAATTTTAGTTCCTGTAATTCTTTTTTCAGATCTTTGGGAACTGCTAAATTGCCACTTAGGCCAGCAAAAGCAAAATCTTTAATCAAGGTGGTGACTTTGGTTTTTTCTTTATTTGCCAGGTGAGAAAATGCTTTGTATTCATCATTGGAAACAGAAATGCTAATACGTCGATGCGATTTTGCATACTGTTTGCGATAGTTTTTCTGGTAATCTGATTGGGTCTCATCCATCATCATTCTCCTGAAAAAGTTGGTTGAATACGGTATAATGGTTTCGGGTTCAAAGGGCTGGCCCTTGCAAGATGCTGCCATATTCGTTACGAATATGCAATCTTGCTCACACTGCACAGAGCGTTGTCAATTCTAGAATGCTTAGCAGTTTAATCAAGCGTGGTTATTGTGTCGGGCAATAATTGCCCGGGCACTTGCAGCACAAAAGTGCTGCCATCTTCATTGCTTGCTTTGAAGATGAAATAAAAGCCGGTTGAAAACCGGCAACGATAAATGTCGAATCAATAACACAGGATAAGTGTCAATACGAAATCAAAGATTTCTGTTCCACATAAAAAATAAAAACTTACCCGAAGGTAAGTTTTAACAATAAGAATCCAGAGAATAAAGCTGAACTATAGTATCGTAAAGATAACTGATATTTTTGCTGTAAACCTCTCATCACCAACCAATATGATATTCAACACTTTTCCATCTTGTATTTACATTCAGATAAACATTAGGACCACCATAAGTTAGGCAGATTTCAAAATATCCATAGTCATATTCTTCATTCTTATAAAACTGAATTTCAAGTACATCGAAATATTCTGAAATTAAAATATCTGATTCATCTTGATCACCACTGAAATTAATATCAATAAATTGTTTGATAAATTCATCAGATTCAAGATTTTCATAAGCTAAAACTTCAGCTTCATAATTGTCGGCATATTGCCTTAGTTCATTTTTCATATTGCGAAAAAATTAAAATATAAATTAGGACGATTAATCCTGGCCATTAATCACAATGCGCCGAGGCCACTCAAATTTTTATGAAAAAAATTGGATTGTGGAGGTGATAATTTTTCAGGAGGAAAATATTTTTCAAAAAAATTTGAATGGTTGAGTTTTAAGAGATTTTTAATTCCTTTGAAAGTAATGGTTAAAAATCCTTAAAAGCGCTTTGTATAATGGATAAGGATTGATTGATTTAACCGTTCATAATCTTAGAACATGCGTTTAGAAAGCACTAAAAACGCTCAAATCCAGGTAGTTGATGACTTTCAGTTTATTGTATTGATATTTTGAATTTTGACAAGAAAATCAGCCAGGTTTCCCTGACTGATAATTCTACAAGTGAACGACCTGTTTTTCCTTATCGTTATAAGCGTTAAATCATTCCACGTTCTGCCATTGAGACATTCTGGTCACCACCAATGACAATATGATCTAATACTCGAATATCCATCAATTTCAATGCCTCGACCAGTCTTTGGGTGATAAGTTCATCAGATTGACTGGGCTCTGGATTGCCCGATGGATGATTATGAGCAAAGATAACTGCAGCGGTATTAAGTTGTAAAGCTCTTTTGACCACTTCTCTTGGATAAACCGAAGAAGAGTCAATCGTACCACGAAACATTTCTTCATATTGAATAATTTTGTGGGTATTATCCAGAAATATCAGGCTAAAGACTTCGTGTTCCAGATGAGATAGTTTCAATTTTAAAAAATCGATACTATCTTTTGGCGCACTGAGTACTTTGCCTTTGGCAAAACGACGGTTAAGTAATTGTTTAGCCATACGGACAATTTCATTGACAGAGACTGTACCTTCAACAACATATTCTCCTGTATTTTCACTGGCTACAAAACGATTCATAATAAGTCCTCCTATTGTTAATTTTTTATGGTTGAACCAGCTTAGAAAACCGCTGTTGTGTGAAATACAAATCTTGTTCTATTCTGGGAACACCCAGATTAGAAAGCTCAATTTCTGACAACTCATCCAAGGAAACATAACCCCATTCATCTTCCATTAATCCGGTTACATAGCCAAAAGCGATATGATTAATTGGATTGAATTCTGTCAGATACCATGTAGCACTGCCAAAAGCATCAAATAACTTAGCAATAACTAAGGGATCAGACGTATTTTCCTGTGAAGATATAGGATAATTTTCAAACAATTGTATAAACTCAGAATTGATTAATCGATTCATGATAAGACTCCTTTTTTAAATAGACAGGTGCTGGCTTTAAACGTTGTAGAATGGTTCAAAGGCAGCAAAATCTATTTAAAAAAGAAAATTATGGGGTTAGAAACTTTACTAATTGGCCATCGGCTTTTAACCGGTTGTCTCAAAATTTATGTATTCATGACGTTTTATGTTTGAATATAAAGTGCTGTTTATACTGCAGCAGTTGTGATTGTTTCATGAAAAGAATTAGAACGGTGTTAAGGCATTTTTCAAACTCAAAAACAAAGATAATGCTTTGAGGTTTTAAATCCGATCATTTTTTTGTTTTTATGCCATAAGTTAGTCATAACGAATATCTTTTGATTTGCTCAAGTGCTCGTTTGGCATTTTTTCCATTGTGCTGTTCAAATAATAAACATCTGACTTGTCACTGTGCCTGATAGATTGCAATTAAATCCGGTTCAACCGGTTTTCCCTGAATTATGATCTGTGTCTGAGCAATCATTTTTTCACCAAAGCTTTGTTTATTAAAATAGATGAATAATGATTGTAGCGGGTAGTTTTTTTCAGCCAGCCACTTTTGAAATGCAATATTAAAATCAATGGTTGCTATTCGATGAAAATAATCACGCTGGAAAAAAATGGAATTGTGTTTTGGTATTTGAATAGTATTTGGCCTAAGCTTACATTCATTAATCAATAACTTTTTTCATGCTTTACTTAGATAATGAATACGGTCTAATCTGCCTTGGCCCGGTACAAGGCCAAAATCGAGACTTTTGACCAGAGGGTAGCGAAAAGTTTTTAATCATCTGATATTACGATTAATGGAACTGATACTTTGATGGTGAAAAATGAGTTTGAGTTGTTTTGTGGTCAGAAACTTAAAATGAGCCAGTGCTTTTAATATATTTATTTGCTTGTCCGTTAATTTCATGATGAATGTTTATTAGATAAAGAACGATAGTACTTTCGTAAATTCCTGGCTTTTATCAAATACCAGAGGTTATCATCAATGGCATAATTGTCTTTGAGTAATAATTTTGGTGCTTTGATTTTAATTGCCTGTTTTCAGTTGGACTTAACATAAAACAGTCAAACTCTTAGATTCATCAAATCCACTAAAGATACACCCATTTCACTTCAAAGATTAAGAAGACTATGTTTTTCATTCTTTCCGGCAATAATTACATTGGATGCATATAATGCTTTTTGAAGCGTATAAGAAATTTGTTGCCCAGTATATTGATGTGCCAGGATTAAATGTAAACCATATTTTCTTAGTTGAGTCAGCCCTTTTTCAATATCGTCGGTAACAAAGTTTTGAAACTCATCGATAAAGAGATAAGTTGGCGTTCTAAAAGGTGCTGGAATATTGCTGCGCTGAAAAGCAATAATACGCAGTAATCCAACAATAAAACGACCATAAGATTGCACACTATTACTACCGGATTCTCATAGTGATAGTTTAAAAAGGATGATTTTTTTTTGATTAATTAACTTTTTTAAAGGAAGCGTGGTTTTAATTGAAATCAGATTTTGAAATACCGGTTCATTAAGTAAGACTTGAAGACGAGTATAAAGTCCGTGTTTGGTTGCTGAATAAAACTTAGAATAAAATTTGGTTTTAAATAAAATGGCATGTTGAGGATTGGGGGAGCGTGCTCAAACCTCAACTAAATCATGATTATTGTCATCATCCATAAAGCGTTGTAAATCAGAGAAATCACTATTGGGCCTTCTCAGTAAAGTGGCAATACAGGGTGATAATATGGCATCCATTTGATTGGTTGTATTGGCATTTTGTAATAGCACAGAAAAGATACTTTTAAGCTCCTGTGTCATCAGCGCAATATTTTTCTCACTTCTATCTGTAATTTCAAAAGGATTAATACTGGGACTGTGGTTTATATCCAGACTTGGGTCAATATAAACAATGCGATCAGCAATTTTTCTATTTTTGACCGGTTTGAGTTTAGCTATTTCTTCTGCCAGGTCACCATGCGGATCAATAAGAATTAAACTGCTTTTAGGCTTTTTGTTTAATAGTTCTCTGTAAAAAAGGAGTTTAATCAACTCACTTTTTCAGCTTCCTGAAGATGCACAGATATATCCATGTTTTTTAAATGCATATAAAGGGACAAGTCGATTCAATTTATAATAAAAATAGGCAAGATAAAACTTTTGTATGGGCAGGTACAAAAATTTGAAAATATTTAAGATAAATCAAAATAATTTGGTCAACATAATGGTTAAATAAGAGGTAAACTTTTGGTTGTTTTCTAGTGTGCAAGATTGTTGTGATTAGTAAGCGGTTAATCAGGCTTTTCTACGTTTAAATTCCCAGTTACCTGGCCTTCCAGATCGTCAGGTAATTTACTGTCATAAATTCAGCGGGATAATATACTGGTCATTTTAACAATTGCTTTGATTTGCTCGGGTGTTAATTCAACTAAATCATAATAAACCTTTATACGATTGGCGCTATTGGCCTTGTTCTTTTTAGATTCTTCGTTTCAGTGAAAATAAAGGTCAACCTGAAAGGAAGTCAGGTAAGTTTGTTGTGTCATAAAGAGATGATTAGGAATAAATTGGTTCGCTTTATTTTTAAAGGAACAATTTAATTATACTGATAAAAGCTAATTTGTCAAATCTTGACTATTTATCAATAAGATACATAATATATTTTGCTCACCTTTGGGCTATTTAAAGCCAAAACAATTTTTTAAAGACAAAATAAAAGCCTTGTTCACAATTTTTGAACAAGGTTGCTTTTTGGCTTATTTTAGGTGTTTCTGGTAAATATAGCGTTTAAAACTACAGGAGACCAAATGATGGTTAAAATCTATATTTTCTTTTCAACGTTTGAAAACATTACCCAGGATAGAGTTGGCAAATTCATTTTGTAATTCACTGAGTTGTTGCTCTGATAATCCATCCAGATAATTATCAACAGCATTATTCATAATTTGATAGGCTTTCTGAGTTTCTTTGTCTTTTTGCTCCTGAAGCAGTTTTTCAGCTACTTCCATTTGCTGTTTTTTTTCCTTCTCTTTCTTCTTGATACAAGCAGATGTTAATAATTCATCAATATCCGGTGATTTTTTTAGGACACCATAGAGATAACTTTTTTCTGATTGTATAGCCTAGCGTTTTTTCTTGTCCATCACATAAAGATAAATCTGCTTAAGGTAATCAGCTCAGAGTTTATTGAGCAATAAACCATATTCAGGTTCTTTAAATCCGATAGCCAGGTATTTATCCTGTAAATCAGTATTTCATTTTGTTCCAGCACTTAAGATTGGTTTGTCAGGCACTATGGGTAGTTTTTTTGTTTGTGCTAAATTTTTAATGGGACTCCTCTTAATATCAAAGATAAATCCAGCGATTCTTCTGCCATGTTTATAAGAGCTGCAGGATACTTTGATATCGGTAACACGATTAATCAATTTAATTGACGGTTCCAGTAGACTGCTTTTTAAATGACCGACCAGTTTATACTGAGATTTTTTGATAGAAAGCAAATCACGCAGAGCGGATAAAGGTACTTCTCCCGTATTGCCACGATAAAGATAAGAATAAAAGAAAGCATAAAGTTTAAAATGGTTTTCTTTTTTAAAATAGCGGATATTTTCAATCTTGGGTGATGAAAATTTTCCAGTAATCCCAATTAAAAAGGGTAGTATCTCATCATCCAGGCGGATATCTACATAAGAATGTCCATCATTTTTATAAAACTGGCAGGAATGCACAAGGTTTCTTTTAAGCCAACCGTTTTTCTTTTTAATCTTGATATAAGACCCCATTAAAGCATCGGTTGCCATATCAATCCTGGCTATGGCATTTTTATCAGACTTTAGGGCTGGGAAAAATTCAATCAATTGCCTGGTAAAAATACGGTAGGTATGAAATTGTTCGTCCTTCTGTCTGATCATGGAAATGGCGACAGATAAGACTCGATGGGCGTCAGTTGGCAGATTAAATGTCGCCGAGGTGAATTCGTTGGTCCTGACTAAACTGTTTTTTCAGTCAATGTTGCTTACTTCTATATGTTCCATAATTTTAAGTTAATGATTAATAGCCTCAATATATTGAAATATCACAAAGATGCAAGTTTTTGTGATAGTATTTTTTGTGTTCCATTTTTGAGATATCTCTCCTGAAAGTTGTAATACTTCACCTGAAAAGTGTGATGGTTGTCCTGAAAAAAATGATAATTAAACTACTTATTCCCTTTAGTTAAGCCAACAGTTACAGGCTTAAACGAATAGAAACGATTAAATATATAAACTACTGTATGTGGTAAATAATCTTAAATCTTTTCTCTCATTCCTTATCTTCAACTAAACAGACACCAAAACAGACACCAAACGATAAAAATGGGTAATTTCAGGGTGCAAAAAAGCTGAATTTCAAACAATAAAAAAGCCCTGTAATCGATTGATATACAAGGCTTTAAGAATATGGCTCCCCCAATATGATTCGAACATATGACCAAGTGATTAACAGTCACCTACTCTACCGCTGAGCTATGGGGGAATAACTAATCCAGCAATGCTGTAAAAGTTGTGCGTATTCTATTGAGAATTATTATTTAGGTCAAGTGATTTTTAAATATTCTAGCTAGTTTTTTCATATGGTAAGCACTTATTGATTGAAGTTGTACTTAATTCATCATTTGTTCTTATCCTTCCTGTTCTTGAGATAATAACTGCTTTGCTTTGTTCTGCATGATATTCGTGACAAAATAAGAAAGTGCCATTGGTATGACTAAAACCTCTGGCGTAAAATAAGACATACTCATCTGAACCAGAAAAACTTTTATAGATAATTTTATTTGCGCCTTTTAATCTGTGTTGTTTAAAAATAAGTTTTTCATCACTATCAAATTGTTTGTTTTGATTTTTATCTGCAAAAACCAGCCAACCATCAGACCACTCCACATCGGCTTCACATTGTTTTAAATTCTTACTTTTACACATGATCAGTGTTTGGTTGTTGATAATTGCTCTTGAACGAGCTAATTGTAACTGGCTAAATAACACGGTAAGACTGCCATTATGTCTAACGGTTGATAAGGTGTTTGCCATGGAAGGAATTGCAATCGATGTGATGATATAAAAAATGCTTAAGGCGATTAATAATTCAATTAATGTGAAACCACTAATTGATTGATTTGAAATTGATTGTTTTAACATTGATACTCTCCCTAAATCTAATTTAGAGAAAGTATAAAGGTATGGGCTATAATTCTATGTCAGTAGCAGATTGTGTTTGTGTCAGATAAATCTGATTTTGACATAAAAGAAACAACAATATCGTCTATTTTATGTCTTTGTTGGAAGAATGCTTATCAACGAATAGTCGTTTATGAAAATAACTTTTCCAGACGTGAAATTGCTTCCTTCAAGTTTTCCATACTGGTAGCAAACGATAAACGAATATTACCGGGTGCACCAAAAGCTGTTCCTGGGACTAAGGCGACTTCTGCTTTTTCCAGAATATAGTTTGTTAATTCAACATCATCATTAACATCAACGATACGATTGATTAATTCTTTAACATTAAAAAAACAATAAAAAGCACCTTGAGATTGTAAAGCTTTTATACCATCAATCTGGTTTAAGGCATTGACAATGTAATCGTGTCTTTCTTTAAATGCGGTTAACATCTCAGTGATACAGCCCTGATCCCCATTTAATGCTTGTAGTGCAGCAGCTTGCGAAACAGATGAAGGGTTTGAAGTACTTTGTGACTGAATTTTTGTCATGGCCTTGATAACTTCGATAGGCCCCGCACAATAACCAATACGCCATCCGGTCATAGCATAAGCTTTACTGACACCATTCATGGTAATCACTCTGTTTTTTAAATCCGGACAAACCTGGGCAATAGTAGAATAGGCTTCTTCAGACCAGATAATATGTTCATACATATCATCACTGGCAATAATGACATTTGGATAATCTCTTAACACTGCTCCTATTTGCTCTAAATCTTCACGACTATAACAAACACCGGTTGGATTCGATGGACTATTAATAACCAATAAACGAGTTTTATCTGTGATTGCATCCTGAAGTTGTTGAGCGGTTAACTTGAAACCTTGTTCTATTCCGGCAGAAACAATAACAGGCTTGGCATCGGCAAGAATGACCATATCAGGATATGAAACCCAGTAAGGGGCAGGAATAATGACTTCATCACCCGGGTTTAATAATGCCTGACACAGGTTATAAAAACTTTGCTTCCCGCCACTTGAAACTAGAACTTGCTCAGCGGTATATTCAAGATCATTATCTCGTTTGAATTTATCAACAATTGCCTGTCGAAGTTGAACGGTACCGGCAACGGCCGTATAGCGTGTTTCACCTTCATTAATTGCCTTAATTGCCGCATTTTTTATATGTTGAGGTGTATCAAAATCCGGCTCGCCTGCAGCAAGACCAATGATACTTTTACCGGCAGCCTTTAGCTCTTTAGCCTTTGCAGTAATCGCTAATGTGGCGGAAGGTTTAACTGAATTTACACGATTAGATAAACTGATGCTCAAGTTGATTCTCCAGTCAATGTCAGAACTGTTATAATAATATCATATAATACTAATAAACCACCAAGACTTTATAACAATGTTTAAAAGAAATATGAAAGATATTTATCAATTAGAATCAAAATTTGAACCCGGCGGTGATCAACCTAAAGCTATCAATGATTTAGTCGAGGGTATCAATAACGGCGAATTGGGTATGACGCTACTAGGTGTAACAGGTTCTGGCAAAACCTTTACTATGGCTAATGTTATTTCTCAGTTACAACGTCCGGCGTTAATTCTGGCTCACAATAAAACCCTGGCAGCGCAATTATATGGAGAAATGAGAGAGTTTTTTCCACATAATTCAGTGGAGTATTTTGTTTCCTACTATGATTATTATCAGCCAGAAGCCTATGTACCAACATCTGATACTTTTATTGAAAAAGATGCTTCCATTAATGATCATATCGAACAAATGCGCTTATCAGCAACTAAAGCACTTCTTGAACGATCTGACACTATCATTGTTGCTTCGGTTTCCTGTATTTATGGTTTAGGTGATCCTGAGTCTTATATGCAAATGCTATTACATGTATCTCGTGGCGAAACGATTGATCAGCGCAGCATCTTAAGACGTTTAGCAGAATTACAATACACTCGCAATGATGTCGTTTTTCAGCGAGCAACTTATCGGGTTCGGGGTGATGTCATTGATGTTTACCCAGCCGATTCGGATAGTGAAGCGGTTCGAATTGAATTATTTGATGATGAAGTAGAAGCGCTATACTACTTTGATCCGTTAACAGGTGAAATTATAAAAGAAGTTGCCCGGTTAACGATTTACCCCAAAACTCACTATGTTACTCCTCGGGAAAAAATTCTAATCGCTATTGAAGATATTAAGGAAGAATTAAAAGAGCGCCTGGAATATTTACGTGCGGAGAATAAATTGGTTGAAGCTCAAAGGCTTGAGCAAAGAACACAACTAGATTTAGAAATGCTCAATGAGCTTGGCTATTGCTCTGGTATTGAAAATTACTCTCGCTACCTTTCTGGCAGAAATCCCGGTGAACCGCCACCAACTTTTCTTGATTATTTACCCGATGATGCCCTTATCTTTATTGATGAAAGCCATGTTACGATTCCTCAAATAGGCGCGATGTATAAAGGCGATCGTTCCCGTAAAGAAAACCTGGTTAACTATGGTTTCCGTTTACCTTCTGCTCTGGATAATCGTCCTTTACGCTTTGATGAATACGAAAAGCTAGTCTCTCAATCCATTTATATCTCTGCTACGCCAGCCAATTACGAAAAAGAGCACTCCGGTTTTATTACTGAGCAGGTTGTACGCCCTACCGGTTTAATCGATCCCGAAGTATTTATACATCCGGCGACTAACCAGGTGGATGATTTATTATCGGAAATCAATCAAACCACTAAAAATAATGAACGAGTTTTAGTGACCACATTAACAAAACGCATGGCTGAGGATTTAACCGATTACTTAACCGATCATGATGTACGCTGTCGTTATTTACATTCTGACATTGATACGGTAGAACGAATTGAAATTATCCGGGATTTACGCTTAGGTGAGTTTGACGTGCTCATCGGTATTAACTTATTAAGAGAAGGTTTAGATATACCTGAAGTATCCTTAGTGACTATATTGGATGCTGATAAAGAGGGCTTTTTACGTTCCGATCGTTCTTTAATTCAGACCATGGGCCGTGCTGCCAGAAATGCCAATGGACGTGTGATTTTATATGCCGATAGAATTACCGGTTCTATGCAACGCGCCATGGATGAAACCCAAAGACGTCGTGAAAAGCAGATGGCATTTAATGAAGAGCATGGAATTACACCACAGGGCATTCGTAAATCAGTACAGGATATTATGGATAGCGCCATTCCCGGTACCGGTAAAAGCAAAAAGATTAAACATAAAAAAGTGGCTGAGAATCAGGCTGAATATGCGGTTATGTCGCCTGAGCAATTACAAAAGAAAATTAAAGCTCTGGAAAAAACCATGTTTGATCATGCGCAAAATATGGAGTTTGAAATGGCGGCTAAAATTCGTGATGAAGTTAAGGCATTACGTGACAACTTTCTGCTCGTGTAATTATTGTTGTTTCTAAAGATAGGTCTCGTTTCATCAACATAGCAGCTCATAATATGCTTTAGATGTTAAGTTTATTCTCGTGTGAGTCCTAAAGGGAGAATCAAGAAAGGTATTAGAAGTTAAATAATTGCAAAGCAAAAATTAAGGCATCTTCTTTTCCTGTTCCACCATTTCTGCCATTGGGATAATAGTTCTTACGGCGATCTATTTCATTAAACCCTTTACTTAAATATAATTTCTGTGCGACGGTATTAGATATTCTGACTTCAAGAAACACTTGCTGCATCTTATTTTCTTGTGCTTCATCAATCAGAAAATCAAGAAACACTTTTCCATACCCCTGCTTTTGATAAGCCTTAGCTATGGCGATATTTAATAAATGACATTCACCTACAGCCATTGACATGATAGCAAAGCCTATACTTTGATGATTTATTTTCAATATAAACCCTGCGTAGCCACTTTTTAGACAGTCCTTAAAAATTCCAATAGACCAGGGCGCTAACGCCACTTCATTTTCAATTTTTAAAACATCAGATAAGTTCTCTAACGTCATGACATAAAATTCAGGTTCGTACGTATTATTCATTAATCAAACACAATCTAAAGCATTCTTTATTTTAAGCCAGTCATCCTGTGCCTGAGCCTTATATAAAGGATGACGCAATAAAAAATCAGGATGAAAAGTAAAGTTAATAGGGATTTTTTTCTCTATTCCATCTGTCATAATACTTAAATAAGAATTCTCTGTTCTTAACTGTTTTAGTGAATTTATCTTTTCTTCATTTTGATTATCAATATGTATAAACTTAAAGAAGTGTTCGAAGTTAAAATTTCCCATTACAACAATATGTTTTGCATCTAATAGCGATAATTCTTTTATCAGATAACTAAAACATGCTTCATATTCTTCATTCGATGGAGGTTGGTTACGTTTTGTATGACATTTTAATACATCGGTGACATAAACATTAAAAATGTTTAATTCCATTCCTGTTAAAATATTATTAAGTAGTGCTAAATGATTAGATGTAAGCAATTGATTATTTTGCTGCTCAAGATCTCTTGGTGATTCAACTAGTAAAGCAAGTGTTGGTACACTTTCGTTTTGGCATAAAAAACGACCTAATAACCTTTTTTGCTGATAATTTCTTTGCTGACATTGCTGGCAATTATTTATTTCTTGATTTAGTGTTGTTAATTGCGTATCAAAAAAATCTGTTTTTTTGATTTCGACAACATGCTGATAGTTCTGTTTGTTATCAGTTTTATTTTGCTGATTTTCTACTTCTTGAACGGCTTCTTTTTCTACAGGAGTAATTTTATTAGAAATATTAGCTTGAGTTGTTTGATGAACCTGGGAATTTGTAACTTTTTTATTGGCTACTTGATGGGGCGATACATTCGGCTTTGTTTTTTCCGGGGCAAAAGTTATAACTTTTGCAATAGACTGAGTTTCCGGAGTTTTTTCTACTACGATAGCATTCGTTCTATCTTGAATGACATAAGTGGATTGGATTTTATTATCAAAATCAGGCGATTGTCTGTCTAACCATACCGGGATCCCGAGTTGAGACAGACAATACTGGCGCAATGCCTCTTCATTTGAATCTAAAGACATACCTATATACTATACATCACCTAATTGCGGATGCTCTTTTTGAATATTTTGAGACATTTTATTTAAAGTATTGATATAAGCTTTAGCTGAAGCAATAACAATATCGGTATCAGCGCCCTGCCCGCTAATAATTCTGCCATCAAGTGATAGTCTCACAGTCACATCACCCTGTGAATCAGTTCCCTTGGTAATATTATTAACAGAATAAAGTTTTAATTCTGCCCTACTTTGAACTAAATTCTCAATAGCTTTAAAGGCGGCATCAACCGGCCCACTACCTTCAGATACCGTACTATGTTCCTCTCCATCAACACTTAATACCACTATTGCTTTTGGCGTTTCTCCCGTTTCTGAACAAACTTTCAAAGAAACCAGCTTAATTTTTTCATCATCATGAAGGGTAGCAACTTCAGATATTAAAGCATGTAAGTCTTCATCAAAAATATCATGTTTGCGATCGGCTAAATCTTTAAACTGTTTAAAGACTTCATTTAATTTTTCTTCAGATTCTAATTCAATACCTAAATCCAACAAGCGAGTCCGCAAGGCATTACGCCCAGAATGTTTACCAAGAATCATTTTGTTATCATCCCAGCCAACATCTTGTGCACGCATAATTTCGTAGGTTTCACGACTCTTAAGTACACCATCCTGGTGAATACCAGATTCATGTGCAAAAGCATTTGCTCCAACGATGGCTTTATTCGGCTGAATTGGAAAACCGGTAATACCAGAAACTAATCGTGAAGTCGGTACAATTTGAGTTGTATCAATACGAGTATCACAAGTAAACGCATCCTGACGAGTTCTGACCGCCATCACTATTTCTTCTAAAGACGCATTACCTGCTCTTTCGCCTAGGCCATTAATCGTACATTCCACCTGTCTGGCACCATTCATCACCGCTGATAATGAATTACCAACAGCCAAACCCAAATCGTTGTGACAATGCACTGAGAAAATAGCTTTGTCTGAATTAGGAATATTTTCAATTAATCGCTTAATTAATGATCCAAATTGAGAAGGCAAATTATATCCAACCGTATCCGGGATATTGATGGTTGTCGCGCCGGCATTAATAACCGCCTCAATAATTTCACATAAGAAATCAAATTCAGAGCGTCCGGCATCTTCAGGTGAAAATTCAATATTATCGGTAAATTTAGCGGCTCTTTTTACCGCCTTCACAGCAGTCTCAAGAACCTTATCGGGTTCCATTGCTAATTTATACTGCATATGGATTGGAGATGTTGCAATAAAGGTATGTATTCTGGCTGAATTTGCCCCCGCTAAAGCCTCGCCCACACGATCAATATCTCCATTCATTGCTCTGGCCAAACCACAAACTGTACTATCCTTAATGGTGTCTGCAACGGCTTTAACCGCTTCAAAGTCGCCCACACTGGCAATTGGGAAACCGGCCTCGATAACATCAACTTTTAATTTCTCGAGATTTTTAGCAATCCTAACTTTTTCTTCCAGTGTCATTGAGGCGCCAGGGCTTTGTTCACCGTCTCTCAATGTGGTATCAAAAATTATTAATTTATCTGTCATGATTGCTCTCTTCTTTTTATTAAATTCCTGGGTCTTTATTTCTTAACACTTTGTTTTGTTAGGATAACATTTCTATTTTTTTTGTCTCACTCTCTAAAGAGATAGAAATGAGATCAATTATCATCTGATGCTTTTATGTCATCCTCTGTTTGTTCTTCCTGATTCTTTTTTTGTTCTAGTCTCTTTCGTTTAAATATAATGCGTAACAGGTAAATAACAACACCTGAGAAGCCATAGCCTAAAAAGACAAAAAACAAAATAATGGGCGGCTGCAAAGAGATTGAAACAAAAACTAGAACCATAATTAGTAAAGCAACAAAGGGCACACGACTTTTTAAATTAAGATCTTTAAAGCTTCGGTATAAAATACTACTGACCATTAACAAACCCGCACTAACGGTTAAAAACACAGCAAGCCAGGAAACTGCAGAAGGAGCGATGCCATTATCTTCACAAATCCAGACAAAACCTACAACCATTCCAGCAGCAGCAGGACTCGCTAAACCAGTAAAATATCGCTTATCTTCCGAGCCACTTTGTGTATTAAATCTTGCTAATCGCAATGCCGCGCCAACACAATAAATAAAAGCAGCTATCCAGCCAACTTTACCCAAACTTGATAATGACCAGGAAAACATGACCAGGGCAGGAGCAACTCCAAATGAAACCATGTCGGATAAACTATCATATTCAGCGCCAAAATCACTTTGCGTATTTGTCATACGTGCAACACGACCATCTAATCCATCTAAAACCATAGCGATAAACACGGCGATTGCAGCTGCTGAAAAATGCCCTTGCATTGAAGCGATAACGGCATAAAAACCGCCGAATAAAGCACTGGTCGTAAACAAATTTGGTAATAAATAAATACCGCGATGTCTTTTTTTCTGTTCCATTAAATCTGTCATATTATTAATTAGTTTATGGGTTCTGTTTTCTGGTTTCTAGATTAGTGGATTAGTATCCACATTTAAGCCCTCAGTAAGCTGCAAATATAAAGGTTCATCAGGTTTAATAAATCCGTGCCTAATGGCAAAATCAATCACCACTAAATTACAGTTAAGCTTATATTTATCTGTATTATTGACTAGATTTAACACATCTTCAATAGCTAAAAGCTCAAAGGAATCAACTTCTCCGTCAGTATTTACCGGTGTAAATGTTTCAGGTAATAAAATATCATAAATAAATAGCGCATCTCTTGATAATTTCTTTTTCTTTTCAACAATATAGCTTACGGTCCCTACTGCTTTTGCATTAGCAAGTAATTGTGGTGAAATATTAGCCTCTTCCTGACACTCTTTTTTCATGGTTTCTTCAACAGACATTCCTGTGCCATGTCCACCAGCAACGATATGATCATATTTACCTGGCCACATAGGCTTATCTTTTGCTCGTGTAGCCACCCACACGAAATATTTTTCATCTTTGATAACATAACCATTGACATGAATACCATATTTATGAATACCAAAAAAACTTGTCGCAGCACGTTCCATTTTAAATAGAATAGGATCTCCAAAACGAAGCATAACGTCATAATCTTCACCAACTAAGGTTTTTAAAGTGCCCTGTTGATACATATCATCGACAATAGCCCGCATAGCTTCTGAACGTTTAGTTGAGGTGTTAATTGCTTCAACAAAAACCAGTTTTTGATCGTCTATATTCAGGTATTCATTATAATTGTGCAAAATTGCCAAGTTATCATGATGGACATAACCAATGATCTTCTCTTCTACTATAAATGGAAGGAAGTCAGCCAAATTATATTGATTACAATCTATTATCCAATCCAGATATCGTTGATTATTGATACTCACAGCATTTACCTACTTTAAATAACCCATAAAAATACTATTATGAAACCTTTTAACAAAAGATGATAGCGAGCAAACTAAAAATAATCTTTAGCTTAGCAACTTTTTTAGTTTATACTTGTCTAAACCTGTAAATTTATAGTTTTCACTTAATATCAATTGGTTACCCCATTTATGTATAAAAACAATTATTGTAAATCTTTATTTTCCAGAACTTTTATCCTAATTCTATTGTTGTTACCGATATTTTCGTATGCAAAAACATCCGAAATAAGCGAAAGATTAAAAGGTGAAGATTTCTTCCATCCTGTTTATCCTGATAAAAACCATCCTAAACTCGGTTTTATTATTGCCAAGCGACTTGAATACCAACATTATCTAGGTACCAAACTGGATGATGAATTATCAAAGCAAACCTATTCGGCCTACATAAAAAGTCTTGATCCAACTCGCAGTATTTTTAACCAAAAAGAAATCAATCAGTTTGATAAATTTTCTGTTTATATTGACGAAGCATTAACTCGTGGACAGTTAGAACCAGCGTTTATTATTTATAATCAATATCTTAAAAATCAGACAGAACGTTTAAGCTATATGTATAACCGCCTGGTCTTTGATTTTGACAAAATTGATCTTAGTTTAGATGAAACACTTGAAACCGATCGTGAAGAAGCAGCATGGGAGAAAGATGATCAGGCTGTCAGGGATTTATGGCGTCGTCTATTAAAAAATAATGTGTTAAGTGAGAAAATTAACGCTAAAGACAGTGATGAAAAAATTATTGAAACTCTAAGCAAACGTTTTAAAAACCAGTTAAACCGCTTAAAACAAACAAAGAGTGAAGATGCTTTTCGAATTTTTATCAATGCGCTAGCTGAAAGCTATGACCCGCATACACAATATTTCTCACCTCGCGTTTCTGAAAATTTTAATATTCAGATGAAATTATCTTTAGAAGGTATTGGAGCAATGCTTTCAGAAGAAGATGGATTCACAAAAATTAAACGACTGGTTCCTGGAGGACCTGCTCATAAGGCAGGAGATCTTGCAGCAGGTGATCGAATTATCGGTGTTGGTCAGGATCTAGATGGTGAAATTGTGGATGTTATTGGTTGGCGTCTGGATGATGTTGTACAATTGATCCGCGGAAAAAAAGGAACCATGGTCAGGCTTAAAATAATTCCTCATACTGCCAGTGATGATTCAGAAAATGCGATAATTCAAATCGTTAGAAATACAGTAAACCTTGAGGAACAATCTGCTCGTAAAGAAATGATAAACATTGATAACGGTAATAAGACATATAAGGTGGGCATTATTAACTTACCTACATTTTACATTGATTTTAAAGGGGCTCAGGAACATCAGGATAACTACCGCAGCAGCACTCGAGATGTAAAAAAATTATTACTTGAACTTAAAGAAGAAAATATCAATGGGCTAGTGTTAGATTTAAGAAATAATGGTGGCGGTTCTTTACAGGAAGTGAATACCTTACTGGGACTTTTTATAAAATCCGGACCAACGGTACAAATTAAAAGTGCTGATGGTGAGACTGTAGCGCTTGAAGATGAAGATCATGAAGTTATCTACAATGGACCTTTAGTTGTATTAGTTAATCGTTTAAGTGCCTCGGCTTCAGAAATTTTTGCCGGCGCAATCCAGGATTATCAAAGAGGTTTAGTTATCGGCGATCAAACCTTTGGTAAAGGAACAGTACAAGCATTACAACCTTTAATTGAAGGTCAACTAAAAGTAACTCATGCAAAATTCTATCGAGTCTCTGGCGATAGCACTCAAAATCAGGGCGTTATTCCTGATATTCTTTTCCCGAGTACGGTAGATAAAACAGAAATAGGTGAAAGTGCTCTGCCCGATGCTTTAGTTTGGGATAAAATTGACGCTGCCAAATATGTGCAATATCCTTCACTTCAAACTGTGATTGAACCCTTAAAAGAGTTGCATAATAAAAGAGCTGCGAATGATCCTGACTTTACCTATGTCGCAAATATTAAAGCCCGTCGTGATAAAATTAAATCCGATACGCTTGTGTCATTAAATCTAAAGCAACGTCAGGCTAAATCTAAAGAATCACAACAAAATATTTTAGCAATTGAAAATAAACGTCGACAACAAAAAGGGAAAAAAACCTACGCATCATTTACTGATATGAAGAATAAGCTAAAAGAGTTAGATGAAGCCAATGAGGCAAAAAGTGAAGCTGAAGTTGTAAGTGATGAAAGCAAGGCTTTTCTTCATGAAACGGCTAAAATTGTTGTTGATTTTATTAAGCTAAAAAAAAAATCTAAGATAGCTACATCCATGCCTGACAAAAAAGTCGAAGATATGATTGGTTTATTAGGATATTAATCTCATCAATGCTAACTCAATTATCGATTAAAAATTTAGCAATCACCGAATCGCTAGAGCTGGACTTTAATCATGGCCTAAGTGTCTTGACCGGTGAAACAGGTGCAGGTAAATCTATTATCATTGATGCAATAGGTCTTGTATTAGGAGATAGGGCAGAGCCTGGAATGATAAAATCAGATGCCAAACGCGCAGATATTATTGCCTGTTTTGATATTCAAAAATTAGCTTCAATAAAGGATTGGCTAATTGAACACGAACTTGATGATGTTGAAGATAATATTCATGAATGTATCTTAAAAAGAAGTCTCCATGATAATGGTCGCTCCAAAGGTTTTATCAATGCTCAGGCAGTACCGCTTAATTTATTAAAGCAACTAGGCGAACAACTGATTAATATTCACGGCCAAAACACGCATCAACAATTATTACAAAGTGAGCAACAACGCATAGTTCTTGATAATTATGCTAAATTAACGCCATTAAATCAGCAAATAAATACCTTATATGAAAGCTGGAAATCAGAAAAAGAGCATTTTGACTTAATTAACCAACAATCTGCTGAAAGACAACAAAAACAGGCATTTTTAAATTTCCAGTTACAAGAGTTACGCGCATTTTCAGCCAATAAGAATGAATTCGAAAAACTTGAGCAGGAATATAAAATCCTTAGCCATGCCAGTCAAATCATTTCAGAACTAACAAAAATTCAGCAACTTATTTCACAGGATGAACAAAGTAATGCTGAAAATCTAATTGCTCATGCCCTCAAAATCAGTTCTGAACTAAGTGCTTATGATGACAAACTAATAACAATTGATGAAATGCTAAATAATGCCCTGATTCAAATTAGTGAAGCCAATAGTGAAATTAATCACTATTTAAATCAGGTAGAAGATGAACCTGTCCGCTTAAATGAAATTGAAGAAAGAATTGCTCAATACCATGAGTTAGCACGAAAACATCATTGCGAACCAGAACTTTTACTAAACAAACAAATTGAACTAGAAGAAGAATATAGCAATTATTATCAATCGGATGAACAACAAGAATTAAGGCTTCAAAAAATAAATGATTTACAATCTGAGTATTTTAAGAATGCACAAAAACTTTCAAAACAAAGACTAAAAGCAAGTCAACAGCTTGCTCAGGAAGTCGAACAACATATTCGTGAATTAGGATTATCGAAAGGTGAGTTTTCTATCGATATGACACCTGTCGCAAGCAATAAAGAAAAAACACCGGTAAAAAATGGCCTGGAAAGCATCGATTTTATGATTTCTGCTAATCCTGGGCAGACACCAGCCAAGCTTGCGAAAGTCGCATCTGGTGGTGAGCTTTCTAGAATTAGTTTAGCTATTCAGGTTGTTACTGCTCAATATAATCAAACGCCTAGTATTATTTTTGATGAAATTGATGTTGGCGTCGGTGGCAAAATAGCTGAGATGATTGGCGCAAAGTTAGCGCAATTATCTAACCAGTCTCAAATACTATGTGTCACTCATCAGGCCCAGGTTGCAGTACATGGACATAATCACTATTTAGTTGAAAAATCATTTCAGGAAAATAGTACTACCTCTCATATTACTGAGTTGGACGAACAACAAAGAATTGATGAGTTATCCAGAATGTTATCCGGTGCCGAGATAACAGAAACTACCCGCCTGCATGCTCGGGAAATGCTAAATCAGGCTAGAAAGCAACATTAAATGAATTGTAACTTATCAATAACGTAACTCAATAACAAGGTTCAATTGTGCGATTAGCAACACCAGCTTTTAAAAACCGAAAAGCTGCCATTTTATGGATGTTGATACTTGCCTCATCACTTATTGCTGTCGATTATTATCTGGGTGAAGCAATTATTTCGCCTCACTGGCAACTTAAAAAACAACAACAGGCTGACTTTGAAAAAATTAAAAGTAGCAATCACTCCAAATTATTTGCATCGACTAAGCAATGCAATTTAATTACTGCAGCCAAAGAATATTATTTTTTAATTAATGATAAATCTGAATTATTAATTAATCAAAAGCCTGAACTTAATGATATTAAAGTTGATTCTATTCTATGCTCAAAAAGTGACGTCTATTTATTGACTGAGTCAAAATACAATGCTGTCTTATATCAATTAACTATTAAACCCGGTAGGCTATGGGTTAAAAATAAAATTATTTCAAGGCTAAAACAAATAAAAAAATTTTACTTGATTGATAACACACTCTATATGGTCCAAAAAAACAAGGACCGTTTATTAGCAATAAGTAATATTGTTTCCAGAAGTAGAGAATGATAATATCTAAAATTAATGAATCGTGTAAATAAAATGTCTAAAATAAAATACAAACAATTACTGCTAGCATTACTTTTAGTAAGTAGCAATTTATTTAGTACAAATGTATCTGCTGAGATCCTTGTACTGGTACATGGTTTTGATAGCAATAGTCAAACATGGCTAAAACATGGAATTGCTCAGCAATTAGAACTTAATGGCTGGCAAAATGCCGGGCTTTTAACTCTCATAAGACCTGGTGGCGATCACTTTAATAAACCGGTTAAATTAAATAAGGATTTTTTTGTCCTTGTTGATTTACCCTATAAAGCACCTATTCAAATTCAGGCGAATTATTTAGATAATTATCTAAATTACCTGGCAAAAGAATCACCGCAACAAGCAATTACTTTAATTGCTCATTCTGCCGGTGGAATTGTAGCTAGATTAACACTTTTAAATAATCCAAATTTACCAATTTGGCGTTTGATAACTATTGCAACACCCCATATGGGTTCTGCTATGGCAGAAGTTGGTGAAATTATTGCAAAGTCACCCATGACACTGGTTACTCCAATTATTGGAGCAGACAGTATTAATCATGCAGGAAAGTTGCTTTCTCAATTAAAACGTGAAGATCCCGGATCTTTTTTGTTCTGGTTGAACAACCTTCAACATCCGGATATTGAATATATTTCAATTGTTCGCCTAGATAGTTCGTGGTTTGATGGAGATTTTTTTGTTTCCCCATATAGTCAGAATATGAACTTTGTTAGAGGGATCCGTCAATCTCAAATCATATTAACACCAGGAAAGCACTGGTTAAATTTTCGAGATGGACTATTATTATTACAAATACTCAGCAAAGGCAATCAAGCAAGTAGCAAATAAGACCTGATGAAAAACTCAACAGAACAATTGCGAGAAGAAATGGATGAAATTCTGCTAAAAACCCTGGCTAGTGTTCAACCTATTTTAGAAAATCAGGGTGAGCAGGCGGCCAGAGATTTTATAAAAGCCATTGCTGACGGTATTAAAGCTCAATTAACCGATGCTGATGGTTCATCAGAATATGCCCAGGATATTCATCAGTTATTTATTCAAGATTTAAATGCTGCCCTGTTTTCTACCAGACATTAAACCTAAATTAATCAAATATAAATAACAATACATGAAACGAAGCGATTTTCATTTTCATCTACCTGAACATTTAATAGCTCAGTTTCCAGAAAAAAATCGTAGCAGTAGCCGCTTATTAAATGTTGATAGACACAATAAAACTTTTAATGACTGCCAATTTATCGATATTATCAATTTAATTAATCCCGGTGATTTACTCGTTTTTAATAATACTAAAGTCATACCGGCAAGACTTTATGGCAATAAAAAAACTGGTGGAAAAATTGAATTATTGATTGAAAAAATTATCAGTCGCAACACTGTTGTGAGCAAAATTCGAGCAAGCAAATCACCTCAAATTGAAAGTATTTTAACAATCGGTACGGATCATAAAGAATTACCCGGTTTTGAAGTAAAAGTCGTTGGCAGAAGTAATGATCTTTTTGAACTGGAATTTTTATCATTTGAAGAGATTAATTCTCTTTTGGAGACTTATGGCCATATGCCCCTTCCACCTTATGTTAAGCGAGCAGATGAAGAACAAGATTATGATCGCTATCAAACCGTATATGCTAAGGAATCCGGAGCGGTTGCAGCACCGACAGCAGGACTGCATTTTGATGAACCACTACTACAGCGATTATCTGATAAAGGCGTTAATTCTGCCTATGTCACACTGCATGTTGGCGCTGGCACCTACCAACCTGTGAGAGTTGATAATATCACGGATCATCACATGCACTCTGAATCCATTGATATTAATGAACAGGCTGTGCAGCAAATACTAGCAACTAAAAAAGCAGGTAAACGTGTTATTGCTGTTGGTACAACGAGTCTTAGAACACTCGAAAGTGCTGCCTTGTTTTCCAATGCAGATAAAATTATCAGTCCCTATCAGGGAGAAACCGATATTTTTATCTACCCTGGTTATGAATTTAAAGTGATTGATGCCCTACTAACTAATTTTCATTTATCCGAAAGTACCTTATTTATGTTAGTAAGCGCACTTGCCGGACTTGAAACAATGAAAGCAGCCTATAAACATGCTATAAAAGAACAATACCGTTTTTTCAGCTATGGCGATGCCATGTTTATCCACTCATAACTGACAACTGACAATTTTTAATGAAATTTAGTCTAAAACAAGAAAATAATGAAGATAAAAACCGTTCCCGTCGCGGTGAACTGATTTTTAATCGTGGTAGTATCCAAACCCCTGCATTTATGCCGGTTGGAACCAGTGCTACGGTTAAATCCATGCTGCCAGAAGAAGTCAAACAAACGGGTGCTGAAATTATTTTAGGTAATACTTTCCATCTGTATTTACGCCCTGGTATGGAAGTCATTGAAGCACATGGCGGTTTACATCAATTTATGAACTGGGATAAACCAATTTTAACCGACTCCGGTGGTTTCCAGGTTTTTAGCTTAGGTAAACTAAGAAAAATAACAGAGCAAGGCGTAACCTTTAGATCACCGATTGATGGCCATAAAATTTTTATGGGCCCGGAAGAGTCGATGCAGATTCAGCATAGTTTACACTCTGATATTGTGATGATATTTGATGAGTGCACGCCCTATCCTGCCACAATCGAAGAAGCCAAATATTCAATGGAATTATCTCTTCGCTGGGCTCAGCGTTCCAGAGAAGAGTTTGATCGTTTACAACAACAATCGAATAATAACGAAGCTTTGTTTGGTATTATCCAGGGTGGAATGTATCCAGAATTAAGACAACAATCCTTGAATCAATTATTAACTATGGATTTTGATGGCTATGCCATTGGCGGCTTATCAGTTGGAGAACCAAAGGAAGAAATGATACATATTCTGGATTCTCTACCACCCCAAATGCCAAAAGATAAGCCCCGATATTTAATGGGCGTTGGTAAACCTCAGGATTTAGTTGAAGCCGTTAAACGTGGCGTTGATATGTTTGATTGTGTTATGCCCACTAGAAATGCACGCAATGGTCATCTGTTTACTCACAATGGCGTTATTAAAATACGAAATAAACAATATGAACTTGATACACGACCACTGGATGAAAATTGTGCTTGCTATACCTGTCAGCATTATTCACGTTCTTACTTAAGACATTTAGATAAAGCCCATGAAATTTTAGGCTCTCATCTCAATACCATTCATAATATCCATTACTATGAAGAACTGATGAAAATGATGAGAGCAGCCATTGATAATGAATCTTTCCCGGAGTTTGTTGAACAATTTTATCAAAAGCTCAAAGTTTAACTTTATGCATTCCCACGCAGCAATACGCAGCACCATGGGAACGACAGAAAATCCTCAGTTAAAATGAAACCCAATAGAACCGATGCCTTAAAAGCGGTTATTAATCAGATCCGCGAAGTCATGCCATTTGAAGATTTAGAAGCAACTATCTGTACCGGGCAGTGCAATCAATGCTCTGTTAAACTGTTAGAATATCTGGACACACTGATAGAAGAATGGGAGTTTCGCCTAAAACAAGGAGACATTCCAAGCTTCGGGGAAATTGCCCAACTCGCTAAAACATCCAAGAAAATTTATAAAATTTTAGAAAAAAATAATCTGGTAGATTAAAACAACTTACCAATAAACTGCCCAATAAGCTCACCTAAATCCATATCTAATAGATCTTTTCGTTGCTCATTTCTAAATTGGTCACTGGTTAAGGTATAAGAATTTTTAGTCGTTTTTCGTCTGCGTTTTTCGTTTTCTTTTTGCTGCTTAACTTTATCATCTAATAATTGCCCACCCGCTTTATGCCATTCCATCAGATGAGTAATCTCACCACTTTCTAGCCAGACTCCATGGTTTCGGCAACGATCCACCACAATACCACTTCGTTGCCCAAAATTTTTCCTCTGCATAAATTCCTGACATTCCGGGCATCGTTTATAAGTGATTTTTTTATTTTTCTGGTAACGATCCTTATTAATATTATTTAAATGTTCCTGATTAATATTAAACACGCCACTAACCGATTGTTTAATAAAATCATCAATTTCACCCGGGTCAAAGAATAATCCAAAACAACTGGAACAACGCTCAATATAAAGAGGCTCTTTAATTCCAACATTTATGGTTGTTAGATTTGTTTGGCACCCAGGACAAATTCGAGTAGATTCTTTTTCAGTAGAAGAAAAATTGTATTTATGATGTAAATCAACATCATTTCTAACCTGACAATAAACACAGCGATTACTATTTGCAGGTAATGGCGCTGAACAACTTTGACATCTGGCCATAAGAATTACATTTTATCTAAAATTTCCTGTTTCTTTTTCTTATAATCCTGTTCATCAATTAATTCATCTTCAAAGAGTCTCTTTAACTGACTCAGTTTGGCAGCAAGATCAGTGCTATTCTGATTAGCAGAACCAGAGTTTGCCGGACTACCTGCAATCATTTCAGAGCCCATAGCATTGGCCATCGTATTACCAAAGCCCATTCCTGCCCCTAACCCCATACCAATCCCTGCAGCGCCACCTTCATTTCTGGCAGCTTCTCGCATCGCTTCCATTTGCTGCACACCGGCATAAGTCATCCCAACAGCCTCAGCAGCATGAGCTTCGGCAGTTAAGTCAGCAATGCGATTAATTCGCTTCAAGGTATTTTGGTCAAAATCTGTGCCTTCAATTCTAAAATCAGATAATGCAAAGCCTAATTTTTCAAAATCTTTTGCTAAACTTTTTTGTAATTGAGTCACAATTTCTTCACGATTGGCATCAATATCAGTATAGCTATAACGACTTTCAGAAAGAAAATCAGTAATAGGCTGCACCAATCGATTCGACATCACATGACGAAATTCAGTAGCAGTATAATTTTGATGACTACCAACGATATCAACAAAAAAACTTTTGGGATCAGAAATTCGATAGCTATAATTGCCATAAGCTTTTAAGCCCACCGGAAAGTTATATTTTGGATCTTCATATTTTATCGGCGAAGTAGTGCCCCATTTTTGATCTAAAACTTTACTTGTTCTGAAAAAATAGATACCGACTTTATGTTCACTTTCAAAGAACTGCATAAATTTCTTGATTGTAGTCCAAAAAGGCATATTGCTGGATTTGACTGAAATCATTTTTTCTTCTTGAAGCACATAACGAATTCTACCTTCATAAACAAAAATACACCCCTGTCCAGGCCCTACAATCAGTTTAGATGCATTTTTTATCTCATCACCATTATCAGTCCATTGATATAATAATATATCAGGATCGGGATCTCTCCATTCAATAACAGAGCGTAGTTGTCTTTGTAAACCATCGAAGATTGCCATCAATCAGTCCTATTTTCGGGTAATATATTCCCACGTAAGTCTGTCGGAACAAGAAAATTATTTGAGAGTTATTATTTATAGATAATAATATGGAAGTAATGAATATGTCCAATACAATGTGTGCAAAACAATGTGTGTAAAACAATGTGTGTAAAACAATGACGGTAAGGTTCAAATTGCCTATAAAATTATTTTTTCTTATCCGAGGCTCAGATTAATTAGATATTTATTGATCCAAATCTAATTATTTTTCGTATGTATTAATAAGTGTTTTTAACTGAGTATTAGACGGATGAATATTAATATTGATTATCAAAAACCGATTGTCTTCTATGATGGTAATTGTCCAATTTGCAGTAAGGAAATTAATCATTACAAAAACATACCTGAAAGTAATGCTCTGCAATGGGTTGATGTCCACCAAGATGAACTGACACTTACAAAGTATGGTCTTGATAAAAATACGGCACTTCAAAGATTTCATGTGTTAAATTCTAGAGGCCAATGGAAAACGGGGGCTTATGCTTTTATAACCATTTGGTCACAACTTCCTCGCTGGCGCATACTGGCATCTTTCATTGAAGCAATAAGACTGACACCTTTTATTGATTGGTGTTATGGCTATTTTGCAAAATGGCGAAATAAAAATAACTGTACCCTTGGTCTTTAATTTATTCGGAGAAAGCAAGATGAAAGTTGCAATCATTGGTGGTACTGGGTTTGTAGGGCATTATATTACGCAAAAACTTATCCAGGAAAAAATTAAGCCAAGCTTACTGGTTCGTTCTGGTAGCGATAAAAAAATTGAAAACACGCATGAAATAGAAATAATTCATGGGGATGTAGATGATTCAATTGCGATGACAAAATTAATGGAAGGAGCTGATGTTGCTATCTTTCTCATTGGTATCTTACGTGAGTTTCCACAGCTGGGGATTACTTTTGAAAAACTCCAATACCAGGCGGCTAAACTAGCTATTGATGTGGCTATTAAAGCAAAGGTTTCAAAGTTTATCTTGATGAGTGCTAATGGCGTAAAAGCCGATGGAACAAACTATCAACAATCTAAATTTAAGGCCGAAGAATATCTAAAAGCAACTGATTTAAATTGGACGATATTTAGACCTTCTGTTTTGTTTGGCCATCCTCAAGGGCGTATGGAATTTGCAACTCAACTGAATAAAGAAATTATACAAATGCCGCTGCCTGCCCCTTTATTTTTTGACAACTTTACTATTAAGTCTGCAGGACAATTTCAAATGTCTCCTGCCTTTGTAGGAGATGTTGCAGACGCTTTTGTCAAAGCGATATTAGAGAACCAAACGACAGGACAAACTTATTCTCTTTGTGGCCCGGACAATTTAAGTTGGAAACAAATTTTAACCACCATTGCCCAAGCGGTTAATACGAAGAAATTAATGATCCCAGCACCTACCTGGGGAGTGAAATCTGCCGCCTTATTTTTAGAACGATTTAAGTTCTTTCCCATTACTCGCGACCAAATTACCATGTTAATGGAAGGTAATATTTGCAGTAACGATAATGGTTTTAAGGCATTAGGTATAAAGCCAAAACCATTTAATATAGAAACGCTGGATTATTTGAAATAATAATGATTGGCTATGTTGTACTTAAGTGTTGTTAATCCCCTATCTATAAGCTCACAGCCCTACAGCAACTTGTAATAGTCTGTTAAAGGGGCTGCTAAATTTCAGCTTTTGTTCTGTGGCAATCAGGCAAATACAATCTTCAGTTGAGTTAACATGGGGTTGGTGACAATTACTATCATCCAGATCAGACAAATCACCGGGGTAGTATTCACCACTTTCATCTTCATAACTGCCTTTAAGAATCAGCGTTAACTCAGTGCCATTATGGCTATGATGTGGGATCTGGATACCGGATTTAATCTTTAAAAGCCTGACAGAGCCTTGATCACAGTGAATATCTGTGAAAATATACTGCTGAATACCCGGCACTAAAACAGACCATGGAATATCATCATAGTTATTGTTGATGATTAAAGAAAAGTCATTTTTAATTTCTTTTATAATGGCCTTTGATGCGTCACTACTAGCATCTTTAGATTGTATTTTATCCCATAGCTGATTAAAGCTATTATCATTCATCATTGAATCGTGGTTTTTTTCCAGTAAATTTCCAGCAAAGTGATTAGCTAAATCAAGTTGATGCTGGCATGTCTTACAATAATGGAGATGAGCTTTTGCTAAAAAAGAGAAACCTTCATAAAGCGTTCCGGCAGAATAAGCTAACAAAGTATCTTTATTTAAGTGGTGATTAATACTCATGTTGCCCTCCCATTGCGGATTTTATTTTTTCAAAAGCCAGCCGAAGTCTGGATTTGACGGTTCCAAGTGGAATAGCAAGCTGTGCACTTATTTCAGGTTGATTTAGCCCTTTAAAATAGCTTAGTTCAAGAATCTGGTACTGTTCACTGGATAGTTTTGTTTTAATCAGTTTTTTAAAACGCTGAGAATCAATTTCATGATCATAATTTTGATTTTCACTGAGTTCGTTTTCAAAATTTGATATTTCATCTGCGTCAAAGCACTTCTGTTTTCTTAATTTATCAATATAAATATTTCGTGCAATACGAAAAATCCAGGTTGATGGCTGCGATAATTCAGGCTTATATTTATCAGCTTTTAACCAGACCTGCATAAGCGATTCTTGTGCTAATTCTTCCGATAAAGAATCATCTGCACCATGCTGCTTCATATAACTTTTAATTTTAGGCGCAAAGATCCAGTACAGCTGTTCAAAGGCTGTTTTATCCTGATGTTTAGCTATGGATTCAAGCAAATTTTCAGCTTGTTGGTAGACCGAGTTAATAGTTGTTGTTTCCTGCTGAGGATTATTGGTTTTCAAAGCAAGAATTATAACAGCGTCTGGTTTCTCTTTAAAATGAAAGTTATTCATTGTTATTTATTCAGGTTACCCATCAATGTTTAAAATATTAAGCACTTGTGCATATACATACGCGAGGTTTTCAAAAAAGGATCAATATTTTTGATCCTTTTTTGAAAGCCGTCCGTATAAACAAGAAAAACAATTGGAATTTGAATGAACACCATCGTTAAACAGTTTTGTGATTTTTATATAAATTTTGATAAACAAAACCTGCAACAGCTTGAATTGATTTATAGAGGTGATATTTCTTTTACCGATCCTGCTCATCATATCGGTGATCTTAAAAGCCTCATAGACTATTTTTCTAACATGATGACGCAAGTAGATAATTGTCAATTTACTATCCATAAAGTGATTGAAGACAATGATGAAGCCTTTATTCAATGGCAGATGATGTTTAGTCATCCTTCTTTAAATAAGCAACAGGATATTAAAGTCGATGGTGTGAGTCACATACGTTTTGACGAAAAAATATATTTTCATCGAGATTATTTTGATATGGGCAGTATGTTATATGAGCACATACCGATGATAGGCTTTTTAATAAAGAAAATTAAAAACAGGTTAAACCATGAATAACATATTAATCACGGGTGCAAGTTCAGGTATTGGTTTGCAACTTAGCAAGGACTATTTGTCAGCAGGTCACAAAGTTTATGCCTGTGGTAGAAATGAAAATAAGTTGAAACAACAATTAAAACACTACAATGCACAATACCTGACCTTTGATACTACCGATGCCGAACAAACCCAACAAACATTATCTAAAATAGAAAACCTGGATTTAGTGATACTTAATGCCGGTGATTGCAGCTATGTTGATGATGCGAAAAATTTCAATAGTCAGCAAGTCAAACACATTATGGATGTTAATTTTATGGGGACAATCTATTGTCTTGAGGCACTGCTGCCAAAACTTAAAAAAGGTGCTCATATCGCCGTCATGAGTTCGTCTGCAACTTATTTACCGTTAACACGTTCTGAATCCTATGGCGCTTCAAAGGCTGCTCTTGATTATTTTATTCGTTCTATGGCCATTGATTTGATGCGCGAGGGTTTAACTTTTAGTCTAATAAAGCCCGGTTTTGTTGATACACCATTAACACAAAAAAATGACTTTCCAATGCCGGGCAAAGTCTCTGTGGAAAAAGCCAGTGCCATTATTAGAAAAGGACTGTTAAAACATAAACAGACGATTAGTTTCCCCAGGGGATTTATTTTCACCATGCGACTTTTCTCTATATTACCAGAGAGTCTTTGGAATCTACTAGCCGCTAAAATGGTAAAAACAGCATGAAGAAAATTGCAATAATTGGAAGTGGTATTTCAGGCTTAACCTGTGCAGCCTTACTAAGTAAAGAACACCATATCACCTTATTTGAAGCCAATGATTACCTTGGCGGACATACAGCAACAGTCGATATTGAACATGATGGCAAAAATTATGCGATTGACACCGGCTTTATCGTTTTTAATGATCAAACCTATCCCAATTTTATTCATTTATTAGAGCAAAATAAGGTTGAATATAAAGAAACAGAAATGAGTTTTAGCATACATCATTCTGAAACAGGCATTGAGTATAATGGCAATAATCTCAGCTCTTTGTTTGCTCAGCGAAAAAATTTAATAAATCCCCGTTTCTATTATTTTATCTATGAAATCATTCGCTTTAATCGAATTGCTAAATCAGTATTTGCTCAGCCTGATGCCAATAGCCAAACACTTAAAGATTTTTTAGATAACAACAAGTTTAGCGATCACTTTGCTGAGCATTATATTTTACCTATGGTAGCTGCAATTTGGTCTTCTTCTGTTTCAGAAGCGGGTAATTTCCCCTTAAGTTTATTTTTAAGTTTTTTTTATCATCACGGCCTATTAAATATCATCGATCGACCACAATGGCATGTAATAAAAAATGGCTCACGTTCTTATATTCCTAAGCTAAGCCAAAATATTCAGGAAATCTTGCTTAGCACTCCTGTAAATAAAATTGTACGCGAACAAGACAAGGTAAAAGTCTATTACCAGGACATGTCTTGCGCAGACGTATCTTGCGAACAAACATTTACAGAGTTTGATGAAGTGATCTTAGCCTGTCATTCTGACCAGTCTTTAAAGCTACTGGATAAACCGTTTGATGAGGAGCGTGAAATTTTATCTGCCTTTGCCTATCAAAATAATGAAGTCGTGCTGCACACCGATACCCGGCTTTTACCCAATGAAAAAAGAGCCTGGGCAAGCTGGAATTTTTATTATGATCAAAATACTAATCAATCGGCAACAGTTACCTATAATATGAATATTCTACAGGGTATAGATGCACCGGAAACATTTTGTGTCTCTCTTAATCGTACCGAAGATATTGACCAGGATAAAATTCTAAGGACTTTTAATTATGCACATCCTGTTTACAACGAGGCTACCGAAAAATATCAAAAATTAAGAAATAAAATTTGTGGCAGGAATCATACGCACTTCTGTGGCTCGTACTGGTATAACGGTTTTCATGAAGATGGCGTTAAAAGTGCTTTAGATGTTTGTAAACGTTTTGGACTTACTTTATGAGCAGAAGTATTATCAATAGTGCCATCTACCAGGGAGCCGTTAGGCATAGACGTTTTGCACCGACAGAACATAAATTTACATATTCGATGTATATGCTGGCTCTGGATCTCGATGATGTTGAACAGGTGGCTAAAGAAAACAAATACTTTTCCAATAGGCTATTGTCACCACTTCGATTTAGGCGCGAAGATTATTTTGGTGATAAATCCCAATTATTAAAACAATCGGTGCTGGATAAAGCCGAAGAACTCGGTGGCGATATCAATGGCATTGATCGCGTCCTGTTTTTAGGGCAAGTCCGCTGTTTTGGAATTTATTTTAGTCCGGTTAATTTTTATTTTTGCTATAGAGACAATCATGCCGTATTGATGATAGCAGAAGTCAGTAATACGCCCTGGAATGAAACCCATTGTTATCTGGTTAATTTGGACAATCCTATGGAGACAGAAAAAGCCTTCCATGTCTCTCCTTTTATGGATTTGAATATGTCATACCATTGGCACATAAAAGCGCCCGAAAACGTTACTCGTATCCATATAGAGAACTGGAAAAGCGATAAAGTATTTGATGCCACTTTAACTCTTAAACGTGAAACGCTTAATAACCAAAATACTAAAAAACTGCTTAAACAGTGGCCGTTGATGAACCTAAGTATATTAAAAGGAATTTACTGGCAAGCCTTTCATCTGTTTCGAAAAAAACTGCCAATATATTCTCACGCCTGAAGAACAATACCAGAAGAACAATACCAGAAGAATATTAGAAGAATACTAGAGGAAAGATTATGTACAATACACTCGCCCTACCACTATCAAATAAATTTGACTTCAACCGAAAAATTTTATTTTCGCAATTAAAAAAGATAAGCCATGCAGGTCTTCGGATTACAGATTATGACGGAGAATATTATTTTGGTGATAAGGCGTCCTCAGTTCAGGCAGACATGACTATTTATGATACCGCTTGTTATTCACAAATGCTTTTTGGCGGTAGTATTGGTGCAGCAGAAAGCTATGTTTCAGGGCAATGGGAAACGAATGATTTATCCTCACTGATTCAAGTTTTTGCAAAAAATCTGGATTTAACCAACCGTATTGACAGCCATTGGACCTTTTTATTTAAACCCTTTAGAGCGATTGCCCATTGGCTCAATCGCAACACAAAAAAACAAAGCCAGGAAAATATTTCCGCTCATTATGATTTGAGTAATCAGTTATATGAATTGATGCTCGATCCAATGATGCAATATTCCTCCGCTATTTATGATGCCGAACACAAAAGTTTGAATCAGGCTCAAATTAATAAATTAGATATTATTTGTAAAAAGTTAGCACTTAAAACAAGCGATCATTTACTGGAAATCGGTAGTGGCTGGGGAGGCTTAGCGATTTATGCTGCCAGACATTATGGATGTAAAGTAACAACGGTTACTTTATCAAAACAACAATATGATTATGTTATTCAGAAAATAGCAGATTTAAACCTAACCGAGCAGGTAAGCATTGAACTTATTGATTACCGGGATTTATCGGGACACTATGACAAAATAGTTTCGATAGAAATGATTGAAGCGGTTGGCTTTCAGTATTATCCACAATATTTTAGCCAATTAGGTAAATTGTTAAAACCCGGTGGACAACTCTTAATTCAGTCCATCACGATTGCCGAAAACAATCTCAAATATTACCGAAATAATGTCGACTTTATACAGAAATACATTTTTCCCGGAGGCTGTCTGCCTTCCATTAGTGAAATGAGCAAACACTTGTTTCATGAAACGGATATGACAATTCAAAGTATTGATGACTATGCCATTGATTACGCAGACACCCTAAAGCATTGGTCAGAAAATCTTAACCTCAAGCAGGCCAAAATTAAACAATTAGGATTTGATCAAAAGTTTATTCGCTTATGGAATTTTTATCTGGCTTATTGTGAAGGGGGGTTTAGAGAAAAGACCATAGGTCTGACGCATTTTAAAGCAGTAAAACCGATGATATAAGCATTATGTCTCAATGGCAATGGATACAATTAGGTGGCTTTAATATTTTCTGGATAATTTCAGTTATTGGACAGAACGATTTTATTTTGTTTCAGCTAATTTGCCTGGTCCTTTTCTTTATCTATACACCTAACAGAGCTAAGAATTTTATCCTATTACCACTAGCGTTGATCGGAATATTAGTTGATGTCTTATTGATTAAAAGCGGTGTATTTATCTTTGAAGTATTTCCCATCTGGTTATTGCTTCTATGGGTGGGATTTGTCGTCACTTTAAATCATGGGTTTTTCTGGTTAACTGCTCTGCAATATCCCATCATTGCTCTAATAGGAGCAATTGCCGGTCCACTTAGTTATTTATCCGGCTATTATTTAGGAGCGGTTTCATTGGCTTATAGTGAATTAATTAGTTTTCTTATTTTAGCCCCTATCTGGTTTTTTCTTTTGCCACTATTGGTGTATCTAAGCAGGAAATTTAACAATGGTTAAAACAGCGATTATGTGCATCTTTATTGTAATGCCGTTTAGTCTTCAGGCATCGGTCTTAGGCGAATTAAAACGTGTTGGTCAAAGCAGTATGAACTGGGCCTTTTTTAAGCTATATGATATTGAACTTTATTCTGAAAATGGCAAATTTAATAATCAGCAATATCCTATGGCATTAAATATTATCTACGCACGTAACATTGAAAAAAATGATTTAATTGATGCAACCATTAAAGAATGGGAAAAGCAAAAGATAGTCTGGAAACAACAATGGGTGGAACAGTTAAAAATTATCTGGCCCTCGGTGAAAACACAAGATCAAATTTTGCTGTACGCAGATCAACAACAACATAGCCACTTTTATCATAATAATGCTCTTGTCGGCAGCATTAAAAGTGCCGAGTTTACGCAAATGTTTTTGGCTATTTGGCTTTCACCTGAAACGAGTGAAACTGAGCTGAGACATCAACTAATAGGAAAATGAAATGAAAATACTGATGCTTATGACTCTGTTGCTATTATCAGCTTGCACAGCAACCATCGAAGATTATCAACAAACTCAGCCGGAATTTAAACTCAATGAATTCTTTAATGGTTCACTCAAAGCCTATGGTGTTGTTATTGATTATAGTGGGAAAGTCATTCGCCGCTTTAATGTGGATATGCTAGGCACATGGACGAATAATACCGGTGTTCTGGATGAAACTTTTTATTATGATGACGGCACAACTGAAAAACGAATATGGACGTTGACTGATAAAGGACAGGGAAATTATCAGGGAACTGCCGATGATGTTCTGGGAACAGCTAATGGAAAAACCAACGGTTTTGCATTAAATTGGCACTACACCCTGAAAATCCCGGTAGAAAATACAATCTGGCATATTAACTTTAATGACTGGATGTATCTTTTAGATAACAAACGTTTGATAAATCGTGCTGATATGAATAAATGGGGATTTAAGATTGGTGAAGTGATATTGTGGATTGAAAAACAATAATCAACATCAATTTCAATTTTATAGGTTAACAAAAATTATTGAATTTTAGTTCTGTTCTTCGCTACTGTTGATTAATCGATTCTAGAATGTTTATGGATAATGAATTACCAGAATTTATTCAGGAGTCTTCAACCAAAAAATATTTTTTGCCCGTTTTCTATAAATAACTAAAAAGTAAGGGAAAAATATTTTTGTTATTTAAGAG
>JADGAU010000110.1 GCA_015231865.1 Gammaproteobacteria bacterium
CTCGAAAAGAATCCAAAGAACTCAATGCTGTAAAGAGTTTTAAAAAGGCCTTTGACGATGATGATGCGAAAACCGGTGTTGCATTTCTTATTGTATGCGACATGTTACTAACCGGTTTTGATGCACCTATTGAACAGGTTATGTATCTTGATAAGAAATTGAAGGAACACAATCTGCTTCAGGCTATTGCGCGTGTTAACCGAACCTACCCAGGCAAGACGCGTGGTTATATCGTTGATTACATCGGTCTGGCAAATCATCTGAGAGATGCGCTTTCACTATATTCCGGTGAGGACCAACAAGAACTCCTAGATGGGATGAAAAATGTTGAGTCAGAAATGCCGGTACTTGAAAGTCGTTATCGTCGATTGATACAACTCTTTGAAGATAACAAGATTGATCAGATTGAAAACCTGGTTAACCAACAGGTGTTAGATGATAGCCAGCGTTATCAGGTACTAGAAGCAGCTGTACAGGTACTTGAAGATGTCAGGACAAGAGATAGCTTTAATGTCTATCTTAAAAAGTTTATGGAGAGTATGGATATTGTACTTCCTAATGTGCTAGCTCAACCTTTTAAAATTCCTATGTATCAGTTTGCGCATATCCAGGCCAAGGCTAAAGAGCGTTATAAAGATGGCTCGATAAGTTTTACAGGTGTGGGTGAGAAAGTTCGTAAACTGATTAATGAGCATCTGGTATCGCTAGGCATTGATCCCCGTATTCCACCCACTGAATTATTTTCAAATCAATTTATTGTTCAGCTTAAGCAGCAAAAGAGCTCTCGTGCGCAAGCTAGCGAAATGGAACACGCGATTCGTAAACACTGCAAGGTTAACTGGGAGCAAGATCCTGTTCAGTTCAAGCGCTTTAGTGAAAAGCTGGAAGCGGTACTAAAGAAATACCATGATGATTGGGAACAAATGGTTCTTGCACTTGAAACATTGCGTGATGAAATTCAGTCTGGTGAGCGAGAAGGTAGTGATCCATTTACAGACCTAATTTTATCAATTGCCTTTGAACATGATGATTCTGATGAAACGATAGATAAAGTTCAACCATTCACGGCAAAGATCATGGATGCACTTGCCAATACAATTGGTGGACTTAATTTCTGGGAACGTTCAGAACTTGTTGATGATCTGGCTTCGGAGTTGGATGATATTTTTGTCTTATCAGGTATCCCAGAACTAGCTACCCACAGTGAGCAATTAGTAACAGATGTCATCGCTTTAGCCAGAAGACGCGAACAGGATATTTTAGGTAGTTAATATTATGCAAATCTACCGTGATATTGAGTACGAGTTAAAGAAAAGCGTTCGCAAGACAACAAGCATATACATTGAACGTGATGGCACAATTACTGTGTTAGCACCACAGCCTTATGACATGTCAGTTATCGAATCGATACTTGAGTCAAAGCGCAGTTGGATATATCGAAACCTTGCTGAATGGGAAGACTTAAATAGAACTCGTATCGAAAGAGAGTTTGTTAATGGCGAAGGTTTTCCCTACCTGGGTTCAACCTACAAATTACAAATTGTTAATGATGCCAATCAGGAACTTATACTGAAAAATGGCGCTTTCATTTTAAAGCGCACTGCCTTGTCTAATGCAAGGGATGCATTTGTGAGATTTTACAAAACAAAAGCCAGAGTTCGACTGCCGAAGTTAGTAGATAAATATGCTAAACAGATGGGGCTAGAGCCATCAGGCATAAAGGTTCAAGAGCTTAAGAATAGATGGGCTTCTTGCACCCCAGAGGGTATGCTTAATTTTCACTGGCGTTGTATGATGGCTCCACTATCTGCTCTTGAATACATTGTTGTACATGAGCTGGCTCATCTTAAGCATTCAAACCATACCACGGAATTTTGGTATGAAATTGAGAAGGTATTACCAGACTACCCAATAGCTAAAGGATGGTTACGCCTCCATGGTGCAGCTTTGGAATTATAGTTAATAAACTACCCCCGCATTGTAATAGCATGTGTCTTAATAGAATCAAAATCTATTTTTGGATACATTTTATATGTAGATAATAAGTAACTCTATTAATAATTACTGGAGTTACACCATGAAAATTAAAACTATCATTCTAAGTCTTTGTCTTTCAAATTATGTAGGTATTGGCGATGTTTATGCAGCATCTGATACAGAGACCCAAATTTATCATTTGCTTCACCCAAGCTTTGAAGAATTAATGTCTGAATTTCTTGTTCAAAAGGTGACTATTTATACGAATGTTCAAGACAGTTTAATTGATCAAGCTTTAGATAAATATTTTGATCGAATTGAGTATATGACTTTTTCTGATGGAGAAGAATAAATGAACTTCGTGAAAAATGATTTTTGTGATAAGAAACAATCTGTAATTAATTTTCGTCACCAGCCAATAAGTTTATTATCGAAAGCCCGTTATTTTTCTGAGGTAGGGCGGACATGGTATTTCTTAAATCAATCTCAGTTTGTTTCTCTGATGATGGCATGTATAGCTGATAATTTATTATTTGAAAATAGCCTGGTTGTTGAAGCCAGATTTTTCTCATCTAGTAAATTTTTGATTGAAAAACTAAAAATAATAGAGCATTGCCATCTGCAAATATCACTTGCTGCTTTTCGATTTGATGAAATAAATGAATTTTACCAATGTAATAATACGCAATTATCAGGAAGAGTAGTGAAACTGGCAATACAGAAAAGTGGCGAATTTTGGCTGCTATAACTAAAACTATAATTCTTATCACAACCTAATACTGGCAATATCGTGCCTTTGTGTTTTGGGAGTAGATAATACGATTACGGTGGGGGAAAGTGTCTTCTCTATGAGTGAAAAGACAAAACTCAAATGGTACGTTTATTTATAGAGGAGGTTTTTTATTTGCCTTTTTTTAAATATAAAGACTTCAAACCCTATGGAACAGTAATCATAGTTTCTATTTAATAAACTAGAAATATGAAAAATCTTCCTCCTCCATTTTATCTATTTCATTCAATGTATTCGTGTTTTCGATGTGATTATCAATTTTATCTGACTCAGTTCTTTTATTTTTATTATAATACTCTTCAGAGTTTATATATCTATTCACTTCTTGACTAAAATCACTTCCAGGATTTAAATAAGAGAAATCCAGTTTTAGATATAAAAACATTAATAAGGTTTCAAGCTTATGAGCTTTTTTCCGTCCTGATAGTTGGTTATGCCAAAAATCGTAAAGTTCGGGGTTGGAAGCTTGACTACAATAAAGTGGGAAAATAATGACTTCATAGTTTTCAGCTTCAAGTTGACTGGAAAAATATATAGATGCTGCTTTTTTCCTATCAAAATATTCGAAAGCTTCAGGCATACCCGCTAAAACTTTATCTGCACGATTAAGTAAATATTCACGTGCCAAAGAGCGGGCAGGACAGTCTTTTAAAAACTTAACAAAACCTTTATCAAATGACCATCCAAGTCTTATTTTTGCTGAAAAGCAGTGTGCTTGGTCTTCATTTTGATTAACTGGTTTATCAGGAAATGAATTGTCATTAAGTAATCCGGTATTAATAGATTGGGTAATGTTTGTTTGGTAATCGGGCATTTTATACTCCATTCAGTTATGCATAATAATACGTTTCTAAAAATTAGAAGTTTCAGCAATCAATTGGTTCGATATAGCAACCATTGATTGATTTGCTAAATTCTTTGAGCAACTTGTGGCGTAGATAAGTTTTATTTTTTAAATCTAGATACTCGTTAGCTAATTTTTGAATCTCTCTACTTCTCGCTAATATTTTTTTGTGAAATCGTTTCATTCTGATTTGTCTTAAGTAATCTCGAGTTAATGTCATATCTTTGATGGACAGTTTGTATCGACTTCTTTTTCCGCTGTTATCTATGGGACAAATTATTCGATATAACATTAGCCCTGTAATTTTTTTAATCGATGATTTTCGATTTGAAATGATTTTCCAGGAAAATGCTAAACCGCCAAAGTGATAGTGATTTAAATAGTTAAACCATTTAATTTTTTCATCGCACTGGTTTTCTATTTGATGAAATTCTGTTTGGGTGTTTTGAATTAGACGCTCAATTTCAGTGAAAGCATTTAATCTCATGGAGGCAGTATCAAGGACCTTCTTAGGTAAGTGTTCAGATAGTTTGTTATTGTTTAACCATGAAGAAAATTGAAGATTATCTTTACATTTAAAATCAATCACTGTTTGACTTATGTCTTCAATCAACTTAGCTAGTTTTTTATATTGTTTAAACTGTGTAAGAATTAATTTATGTGTTGTAATTGTGGTATTAATATTTTTTTCTTTAACATAGCGATTAATATTTCTGGTCCAACGATATCCAGTACCGATATAATATTTTTTAGAAGGCTTGTTTTCATAATTATGAAATTCAAAATTAATTTGCTTTATTATTTGAGGGGGAATGAATTTCTTTTTCTTAATCGTTGAAGGTAAAAAATTTTGGAGGGACTTTCGTTGATTAAAATCCACACCTTTAAATTGAGCAGATGCTTCTGTCAAATACTCAGAGTTTAAAAACTTGATTTCTTGTTCATTAAAGCATTGAAATTTAGCATAAACATAAAACCGTTGTTTCTTGTGTTTATAAATATATTCACGATTAAATTTATTTATTGACTCAATCAACGCTTTTTCTAATTCTAAGAAACGCCTTATAAGCTCTTTGAACATTTCAACATCATGTCGAAGATAATTATCTCTTTCCCGGCGATAATAATTTTTTTTCTCAACATAATTCATTTATAAACCGTCTCAACCGAAACCAAGTAAAATCTTTTATTTACTCATCTAGTATAGGTCAGAGAAACCATTGATATCATTTGTACTTAAGAAAACATGAGATATATCCTATTTTTGTCAATTTTTAGATTTTTTTACTAATTTGGGCTTCAACTATGGATAACTTTGGTTAACTATGGAAGCATTGCACTAAACTTAATCAATAACTTTGATTAGCAAAAAATCTACATCTTGTACTGGGGCTAACTCATGTAATTTTACTAAGAACTTTACTTAACTTTGGTTAAAAATTTTAAACAGCAGTTAACTGTGATAAATGTATTAAAACCCAAGTTAATTGTCATTTTGAACTGAAAATCAGGTTGTTTTGATTTTTTCTGGCAGAGCAGTATAAATAGAAATTGCCTTTAAGATATTAATATTCTTTTTTTTAATTTTACTGCCACCATTTATTGTTCATTTTTTACAATAAAGCAGGTAGTAAATGGTTTTTGTTTATCTGATTTAGAAAATCACTGATTTGAAATTCTTAAACTGAAAACATATTCTTGTTATTTTTCTAAATCAGAAAATTAATCTTTAATGGGTGGCAGCAGGTTTCTGATTAGTAAAATGTCAATTGTGATTAAGAATTCCAAACTGGAATCTTCAAACAGCAAGGATGAATTAGAGATTCATTAATAACAATACAGAGCCACTTGCAAAATTAAGCAGCTAAGTTTAATTGTTAGTTTATTATCACGTCAAACTTCTAAAAATTTAAATTTTTAGAGTCTGATGTGCCTTGATTTTCTTTTTAAGCACCATTTATCCTATTTTAGGCGTTTTTCGTGCATATCATTCCTTCAACTGTTTAAAGTTGCTCTGAAATTCACCACAGAGAAGATTATTTTCTCTGATTTATGTTACAAATTTCAAAAACTGGTCGGCTGTTAATGCCAGTATGCCAAACATTAAATGTGTCATTACCTTTTTAGGCCCTCTGACTCGTACCATATGCCCACCAAATTCATCTTTTAATCGACCGATAACTCGTTCAACTGTAGAACGTTCATGATAACGCTGTTTCTTCGGCCTGCCTACGGGCCTTTTTGGTTGAGGCTCTATCTTAGGCTCTTGTTTATTCACTTTTTCACGAGAATCTATCGCTGTCGAATCACGACTCAAATGACCAACCAGATCGTTTTTATAGCTTTTCTTTATCAGCGCCTGATGAACACGCTGGGGTAGTTCTCCCTCACTAAATTCAGAAAAAGCTCTGGAAAAGTCCCATTCCTGTGGAATATCCTGCTTTCTTTCCCAACCACAGATTCGTCTAAACTTAATATCACAGTTCAGCCTATCGATTAACATTCGTGTTGTTGTAAAATTGTAAACCGCTTTTGCAACAAAGGCTCTAGCCATCGCTACTCGGTCATGCGGAGGCCTGCCAACAGAACCATGATAGCAACGGATATAGGCTTCAACCTGTATAACTTCCAGTATACTAATCAGCTGCTGCTGTTTCTCATTCAGTTCGCCAATTTCTTCTGTTAACCAAGGAAAAAGATTACCTTGTATTTGCAACCAAATCTGTGATAAATTATCTCTTAACATACTAATTTTCCAAGTTTTGTTTGTTTTATGTTCGCAAAACAATTATAACAAATTCAACTTGGAAATTCTTTTTTTTAGCTTCAATTGCTAAGAAATTCAGTCATCTATTTAATTTTGCAAGTCCCTCTTATTATTAAATAAATTTTAATGTTGTTCCGATTTAGTTGAAGTGTTTTTTCGCGGTATGTCATTTTTCTTATACCGATCATATTCCTGCAAAAAAAGGCGCTCAGACTGATCCAGGAATTCATCCTTCCTTTCATATAACTCAAATAATTTTGTGTACACACTTTGGTATATTATCTGATGAGCCTGATTTTGTAGATATTCTGCTTGAAATTCATCAAATTCAACTTCTTTACTAAGCGTTAAATTAACAAGCATTAAAAGGTCTTCTTTTGTTATTTTATCAATTGAAATGTAATCTCCAGATAGATTGAGGAAATAACCTTTACTTGAGTCAATTTTCAATAGCTTCATATCCTATCCTTCTTTTATCATATGCATCTTTACCTGCTTCTAGTGAGTTCATCATGATCCCATGACTAGCTATTGAGGTTCCATCAGAGCAGAGTAATTTCTTATCAGTTGGGTGCCCGGTGTAAATCTTGTGAGTTATTTTTCCATTTACTAATTCTTTTCGTGCATAGATAATATAATCAGGACCAACTGTTGCACCAACAGTGCTATTGTGTGTTACAACAATCACTGGCATCGTTTGTGAGATTTCTTTAATAAGAGAGTTGACATCACTTTTTAAAAACATATTATCGAATGATGACTCGGGTTCATCAATTAATAACATATTAAAACTTTGTGCATCACTAATTTCTTGAAGTAATCTAAATTCAGAACGTTCTCCACCGGAAACAGGGTATCCTTGTTTATTTACTATTTCATAACTTATCTTTATAAAGTACCGATATATTTCAGCTTCCGGAATTCCATTAATATTCAACAATTCTTGTAAAAATCTATATGGTCTGTCATATTCCTTCATTGCATTACTGAATGCTATCTGCTTTCCAGAAGTTGATTTAAGTTCACCTGCTCTATTGTAGGCACATCTTTTGGCTATAACCTTAAATCCCTGCATATTATCTTCACGAATAATTTTCTCAGATTTAAGATGCTTTACTATTTCCTCAAACCTATTTATCTTTTTTGAATCCATAGCAACCTGATAAATATCAACATCTTCAACTTGCACAGCTGACGACCGCAAACCAAGACTACGTTTTATATCTTTTACAATTCCATTCACATATTCCAATTTTTCTTTTTCAAGTGTTTTATCCCACAACTTTTCAATTAGCTCACAGGCAAGTGCATGCAATGTATCAGGTGCAATATGTTTATTGACTATTTCTTTATAATCCACATTCTCAATTAATTGCCGTACTGAACTAATAAGATCCTTTAAAGTTTGATCATCACCAATTTTAAATGTAGTTTCAGAAAATAACGCGGATTTAGAATAGGAATCCCGCCGGTCTGCTTCTTCTGCTGATCTCAGCAAAGTATCTATGTATTTTCCAACATCTCGTTCACTAGCCTCTAGATCAATAGAAATAACATCATCTAAGACTGATTTGAATCCATTGAGATAATCGTCAGTGAAACGGCTTCTTCTACGGTCAATTTCTGAATTAAACTCCCGTTCATATACTTTTTCATCCATTTGAACTAGTGAAAACTGTTTAATATATTTAACGTTCTCCTGTTCTGTACTAATCATGTCGAGTGTATAGGTTTTACCAGATGAACGTCCACCAAGTAGTATATTTAAACCTGTTGAAATCATCAGGCCTTTATTTAGAACCTGAAATAGGTTATTCCCATCCTTTTCAGATAAAGAGACTTTGTTACGGTCTTGAATACATAACTTAATAGCCGGTAGCGTGAGTTCACCACAATCTATAAATGTACTTCTAGTAGGAAATGTAACTAATCTGTCACTGATCCTAACATCGCTAAACAACATAGGGACTAAGCGTGATTCATCTTTGGCGCAACGGATGAACTTCTTAGCACTATCAACTTCACCCGCAGTTACATATTCTGATAATTTTTCAAGTGTATCATTGCTGATAGCTGGTTTCTTCTCATAATGGGGTATAACAATATAATCATTCAAATTACCGAATGTTTCTTTTAAGCACTCAACAGTAATGGATTCTGTCGGTTCTGATATCATACCCTCGATCTTTCCAGCAGCAATATTTAATGCATCTCTTTTAGATGATTCAGTGATTATAAGTACATGACAAGACTCAAGGTTTACTTCAATTCCTGGTAAAACGGGAATATCTAAAGTATCTTCAATTAAATGAAACTGTTCTAAATCAAATAAATTATGGTTTGTTATTGCTATTGCATCTAGCCCTGCTATATTCACATAATCCTTCAGAGTATTCATGCTAAAATTGAAGTTACTGTCGCTAACTGTTGCTACCGTGTGTATATGAAAGTCGACCTTTTTCAAACTTAGTCCTCTTCAAACTCAGAGCTACTAAATTTGAGGACATTACAGTTTTCCTTAATAGTCCGCTGTAGTGCTTCATCAAACCCATCCTTTGAATTAGCCTGTATTTCAACTGAAATGGATACATCAACGCCTAGTTTAGCGGTGAATTGCTGAACAACTTCATCGACAATTGTTGCGAAGTCCATTTTTGCTTTAACTGGATCTAGTTCTATAGTTCCGTAAAACTGTTTTTTAACAGCCGTTTGAATTGGTGGCGTATCTGGTGTACTTTCTGGACTTGGTGGCGGTTGAATTGTGCTACCAGTACTACTTGTATCTGTTGAACCAACTCCTTGACCTTCTGGTGGTGTACCTGGTGTCGTTGGTGGTACAGGCTTTGTTGCCTCTCTATATTCCGCTGCAGCTTCACGTTCAATTAGTAGCGAAGAATCATCAAGAAAAGATATTGAGCCATGACCAAAATTAAAGCCTAGATAACGATCACCATCTTTTCCTGAAGCATATCCAAAATAGTCTTTGCTGGACAGGCCTTGATTAATGGCATTTTTAAATACCTGATCATTTACCAATCGTGGCAGATATAAATAATGACAACTATCTTGCCAGACTCTTAGTGCACTAATTTCGGTAGCTCCATCCTTTAAATACCATTGTTGAAGCATATTTCTTAAATGGATCGGACTCCACTCCGATATTAGCCACTCTTCCTCCCGTAGCGTATTTTCAATTTCTGAAACCAGATTTTGTGCTGATGGTGATACAGATACTGTCTCCCAAGTTAATTCTGGCTTACCTCGAATAAAGTCTTCAACCGGACAAATTAACCATTTATACGTTTCACGGACTATCTGATGTAAACTTTGTTCAGCGGAATCAGCATTATGTTTCGCTTGTTTGGATAATGATATGGTTAAATCAAGTTTACCTTCAGAAACATCATTAACAATACTTCGCCAGGCTATAAAGGTTCTGGCAACATCTTTTAAACGACTCACCACATCATAATCTGCTGCAAAGAAAATCAAACGGTTTTGTTTTTGGCGTGGCTGCTCACCTCTGTTTCTTAGAATTTTTTCAGCCTCTTCATAAGCTAAATGCGCATCACCTCTGCTATAGGCGGCATGAGTAGGCAGTACAACTAATCGTGGTCCTTTTGCATAATCATCTGGAATATCGATTGACGATGTAAAAACATGAATGCCACCAAAATTGTGATTCTTCGCAAAAATACGACTGACCCTGTCTTTGAGTAAAGGATCTAATTCTTCCCGATCATTAATA
>JADGAU010000111.1 GCA_015231865.1 Gammaproteobacteria bacterium
AAGCAATATTGATACTTCAATAGAGAAAATCTTTAACCAGGTTTATAACATGGTGAGTGATTTAGTTGAGGAAAAAGAGCTTGAAATAGTTTTTGATATTGATAGTAAAATTCCTGACAATATACATGCAGACGAGTTAAGAATTGAACAAATATTAGTGAATTTTGCTAATAATGCCGTTAAGTTTACGAAAACTGGGCTCATTAAAATCAAGGCTCGCTTACAAGAAATTAATGAACAAACGCTTACAATTCATTTCTCCGTAGTTGATCCTGGTGTCGGGATCAGTAAAGAAAAGCAACAAAAATTATTTTCTGCTTTTGAACAAGCAGATAATTCAATTACACGTAAATATGGTGGTACCGGACTTGGTCTGGCAATTTCCAAACGACTTGTCGGTTTAATGAAAGGTGAAATAGGTGTTGAGAGTGAACCAGGCAAGGGCAGTATTTTTTGGTTTACAGGACAATATAAACTAGCTCAGACAGCCTTAAATTCAGAAATCAAAGAAATAAAAATAACCAACAAAAAAATATTAGTTGTTGATGATCTTGCCGATGTTAGAGAAATTCATCAGTCAATGCTGCAAAGCATGAATTTTCAGGTTGATTTGGCCAATAATGGCAATCATGCAATTACTTTGGTGGAAAAATCTATTAAAGAAAATAAGCCGTATGACTTTATTATGATGGACTGGCTTATGCCCGGATTAAATGGTCTGGATGCTACCAAAGCGATTAAACAATTAAAGCATTCAATTGAACCCAAATACATACTGGTGACCGCATATAACCAAATTAAACTTGAAGATTATAATGGACAAAAATGCTTTAATGCCATTTTAAACAAGCCAATTTCTCCGTCTCAATTCTATGATGTATTAGTCGATTTTGATGAAACAAGGCTGTCTGATATTAAGAATAATGATACCTTAACCCCATTTTGGGATGAGCAAATTGCGCCGATTTTACTAGTTGAAGATAATATCACTAACCAGGAATTAATGTTAGATATGCTAACCCATGTCGGTTTGAACGTTGTCATCGCCGACAATGGTAGAAAAGCTTTATCAGAATTAGAAAAAATTGTCCCCTCACTAATTCTGATGGATATTCAAATGCCGATTATGGATGGCATTGAAGCAACCGAAAATATAAGAAAACAAGAAAGCTTTAATTCAATTCCGATAATAGCCTTAACAGCAAATGCCTTTAGTGAAGAAAAGCAGCGTTGCTTAGATGCTGGTATGAATGCTCACCTGAGTAAACCTGTTGAACCGGAAATTTTTTACAATATGTTAAAGCAGTGGTTGCCGAAAGCGGATAATCAATTAATGTTAGCAGGGGGAAACAGTAAAACATGTCCACAATACTTGTTAAGAATTAAAGAAATCGATGCCAAAACAGCGCTGACATATTTTAGAGATGACTGTGAAAAATATGTCAGTCAACTTAGACGCTATTGCCAAGAACAGGCTGAAGATGCCATAGTTTTAGATGCTCTTATTAAGTCTGATGTGGATATTTCAGAGGCAATTCGCAGTGCCCACACGTTAAAATGTTTGGCAGAAACATTGGGGATTAAAAAGGTCTTTGAGCTGTCAAAAGAGATTGAAAGTACATTAAAAAAAGACGGAGACGTCACAACATTAATTAAACAATTAAAGAAAGTGAACTCGGATACGGTTACCTCCATTAAAAGCAGTCTACCTGCAAAAGATATTGAGGCTATTCAAATTAATGCCAATGAAATTGAAAAAGAAGCATTTGCTGCTTTATCAGAACTAAAAGAATTATTAGAAGAAGATAGTTACGAGACAATTGATTGTTTTGATAAGCATGAACAACTATTGAGAGCCTTTTATGGAGCTGAAATTACACCACTGGCCAGGCATGTTTCTAAATATGAAAACGAAGAAGCCCTGGATGAGGCTGTGAAGTTATTGGCTGATAAAGGATAAAACATTGAATGTTTAAAAATTATGCCTTTATTGTTCTGGTTTTTATTCTTGGTCTGAGTATTTCTTTTGGATTAAATTATAGTAAACAATTAGAACACTATATTGATGATAAGAATTACTTTATTGAGATAGCAAATGAACGTTTTGTTTCCTTCAATAGAGCCTTAGAAAATGAATTATCTATTGTTTATTATTTAGGAAATATATTTCAGGCACGAAATAATATTTCAAGAGAAGAATTTTCACTGCTTACAAAAGCAGTTTTAAAATCTCACCCAGAAATTCATTCTATGGAATGGGTGCCTAAAATATTAACGGAGCAAAGCAAATATTTTGAATCTATTGCAAGATTTGATGGTTTAGATGAATTCAAGATAAAACCTAACAAACGCAATCTTAAAGATAAAAATTTTGCCAATGTGATTTTCCCCAGTTTTTATATTGAACCATTAAATCTTAACAAGAATCGTTTAGGCAATGATTTGATTAATGAGTTACATTTCTATAATGCCATTAAATCTAACCCGAAAAATCAATCAATAATGATCACCGAGTCTTTTACCGATATTTTTACTGATGATGGTCACGAACAAATGGTAAGAGCGCTGTATCCTATTTATAAAACCAAAGATGATTACTTTACTTCTTTAATTGATACAAAGGAGTTATTAGGTTATGTCACGATGGTTATTAAATTAAATGAATTTTTTACCTATGCGATTAGTGATGCTTTTGAAAAAGGAAAATTAAATTTTGGGTTACAGGATGTGAATAAAAATGTACATCTTGCCGGTGATTATATTGTTGAAGATGAGCTGGGCGATGAATTTTTTTATATAGAAGAAATTATTGATACTGGAAGAGGAATTGATATTTCAGTTGAATATCAGGGAAGATTATGGCGTTTAGTTGCATCATCTCCTAAAACGTTTAATAGAAATCTGAACTGGATATCTAAAAACGCAAACTTTGTGTTGGGTTTTGTTATTACTCTATTCGTCGTCTTAGCCTTAATTAACCAGAAACGTAAAAATCTATTAATTAAAACAGAGGTAAGAGAACGAACCATAGAATTAGAGACCAGTGAAGCTTTAAGTCGAAATATTTTAGATACTGCGGTAGATGCAATAATCAGTATCAATGAATTAGGCATTATTAGCCGTTTTAATGAAGCTTCCGTTAAAATGCTTGGATATACGGCTGAAGAAGTCATTGGACAGAATGTTAGAATCTTAATGCCAGAATCTGTGGCATCAAAACATGATAATTACTTACTTCAATACAACAAAACGGGGAAAGGTAATATTATTGGTATTAGTCAGGATGTTCTTGCACTAAAAAAAGACGGTACGACAATTCCTGTCAGTTTGGCTGTTTCTGATACCAAAATTCCCGGTAAATTCAGGTTTACTGGAATTCTTCATGACCTAAGTACAATCAAGGTAATTGAACAGGATCTAATGGCTGCCAAAGAAAATGCTGAAGCAGCCACCAAAGCTAAAAGTATATTTTTAGCTAATATGAGCCATGAAATCAGAACACCGCTTAATGCCATCATTGGATTTACCCATATTTTGCAAAATCAACCAATGGAAAATGAGCAGCTGCGCCAGAATAAATTAAGCAAAATTTCCAGCTCAGCCAGTCATCTACTGGGAATTATTAATGATATTTTGGACTTTTCAAAGATCGAAGCTGATAAACTGTCAATTGAAGTGACGGAACTTTCATTAGAGCAGGTTTTTTCACATGTGATAAATTTGATTGATGACAAGATAAAAGAAAAGAAGTTATCAATATTAGTCGATATTGACTCTAAAATACCAAAATATTTAATGGGTGATCCGCTAAGGATCGGTCAAGTATTACTGAATTATGCCAATAATGCAGTCAAGTTTACTCAACAAGGTACAATTACTTTAAAGGCGATATTGATTTCTGAAAATGAAGAAAATAACGAAGTCAACATACTTTTTGAAGTTATTGATACCGGTATAGGCATGACTGAAGAGCATAAATTAAAATTATTTAAAGCGTTTGAACAAGCTGATGACTCAACAACCCGTCAATTTGGTGGAACGGGATTAGGGCTGGTTATTTCAAAAAAACTGGCTAATTTAATGGGGGGAAGTGTTGGTGTTGATAGTAAACAGGGACAAGGCAGTAAGTTTTATTTTACTGCAAAATTAAAGAAATCTGATAGAAAGTTGGAAAATCAGATAATTAGGAAAATCGATACCAATAAAATAGACGTAGAGTTGCTGGCACAAATTAAACTGGATGGTTTTATCTTACTTGTTGAAGATAATAAAACCAATCAGGAAGTCGTCTGTGACTTATTAAGTGTCTTAGACATAGAAGTAAAAGTTGCTAATAATGGTTTGGAAGCTTTAGAATTAGTCAACAATGCGATCCCATTATTGATTTTGATGGATATGCAAATGCCAAAAATGGATGGTATTCAGGCGACTATCGAGATACGTAAACTTGCTGAATTATCTGATATTCCGATTATTGCAATGACTGCTAATGCTTTTTTAGAAGACAAGGAAAAATGTTTGCAGGTTGGCATGAATGATCATTTGGCTAAACCAGTTGAACCCTATAAGCTTTATGAACTTCTGGCGGGATATTTATATTATGATAAGTTGGAATTGGTTGAAAAAACTCCATTAAGCAAAATGCCAAAAAGTAATGAAAGTGAACTATGTCCTTCAGATATTCTAAAAATCTCAAAAATTGATATTGATGCAGCGCTGAAGTATTTTAATGGCAATTGCAGTAAATATTTAAAAGAACTACGACGATATATTACAGATAGAGCGGGTGATGTTAAAGCGATTAAATCAATTTTAAATTCGCCTATAGAAAAAGATGAAGCGCTAATGATTATTCATACTTTAAAAGGTGTTAGTGCAACTTTAGGTATGAATTCAATAAAATCTGTTTGCGAAGATATTGAAAAAGGCATAAAAAATAAGGCTGATGTATCAAAACTCCTGTCTATGCTGGATAAAGAACATTTAGCTGTAATAACTGAGTTAAAAACACATTTACCTGAACAAAGTGAACCTATTGTCTCCAAAGGCATTAATTCAGGACAAGCAATAGAACAATTGATTGTTATGCTTGAAAACGATAATTATCAGTGTCATGACTATTTTCTGGAGCATGAGGCAGTATTTGAAAAGCATCTTAACAATTTTCAGGAAGTTAAAAGGTTTGTTGTGAATTATGATACTGAAGAAGCGTTAGATTCGATAAAAAAATCGCAAACAATTTCTTAACGATTGATTAATCTACTTTCAATTGTACCCGAGAAGTATTTGTTAAAAATATTTAAGCTAAGCTCAGGATTGATATCCCCACAGACAAACACATCAAAAGCAGCATAATTATCTTCTGGCCAGGTATGGCAAGAGATATGTGATTCAGCCAAACAGGCAACGCCGGTTACGCCATGAGGTTCAAAATAATGATAATTTTCTGAAAGTAGTGTCGCATTAAGAATATGAATTACTTCATGAATGGCATTTTTAATGATTTCAATATCGTTGATATTTTTTGCCTGATAAATATCGATAATCAAATGTTGTCCATGTGGTTTCATAAAATGTGATGATGAATTCAAACGTAAAATAATTTATCAGACTCTAATTTGACTGGCAAGGCTTAACTTTAAGGCTTAATTCTATAGAACAGAAATGTATAAAACATAAATAAATGCGAGTATATGCAATTGTACTAGAAATAATTATTATTCGTAAGTGCAATTGTACTAGAAATAATTTTCATTGATGCTACAATAACATATAACTAAATTACCGGTTGAAATCAAGCTATTATTATGTATTTATCCTTCCCCCTTATATTTGACAGCTTAAAAATCATCGTTTTTATGGTGCTTTTAAGTTTTCTTTTGATTAATCCAGCTTATTCTGAGACATATAAAAATGGCCAGAGGACCGCTCTGGTAATTGGTAATTCGGCTTATAAAGATACGCCTTTAACTAATCCAAGGAATGATGCTGAAGATATAGCCAACACTTTAACAACATTGGGATTCGATGTAATTAAAGTACTCGATGGTGATTTTAAATCAATGAATAAAGCTGTCAGCAATTTTGGTAGTACACTTGAGAAAAAAGGTGGTGTTGGTCTTTTTTTCTATGCCGGTCATGGTATTCAGTCTGCAGGTCGTAATTATCTTATTCCGGTAGATTCAAATATAGAGAGAGAAACAGAATTAAAATATTCGGCTATTGATGCCGGAAGAATTATGGATGAAATGGGCTATGCAAATAATGGATTAAATATTGCTATTCTTGATGCTTGTAGAAATAATCCTTTAACAAGAAGTTTTCGTAGTGCAAAAAAAGGATTAGCAAGAATTAACAATTTACCAACAGGTTTGTTGATTGCTTATTCAACAGCCCCGGGTAAACAGGCTGCAGACGGTACAGGAAGAAATAGTCCCTATACCAGCAGTCTTTTAGAGTCACTAAAAGAAAAAAATACACCACTGGAAATGGTTTTTAAAAATGTTATTAAACGTGTAAAAAATGAAACCAAAGGCGCACAAATTCCATGGGTCAGTTCATCCGTAGACGGTGATTTTTACTTTAATGAAGATAAGAACAATATCGTTACTCCCTCAAAAATCAGTAAGCCTCTAGCAAGTAGGGGAGTTCAAATTATAAATGTAAAACCTAGCACAATGGATAAAAAGTTTGAAATTCTTTATTGGGAAAGTGTCACTAAAAACCCAACAAAAGAAAAGTTGCAATCTTACATAAAACAGTATCCATCAGGACACTTTTATGAGCTTGCTATGAGTGAGTTAAAAAGGTTAGCGGCTGAAAACTTGCCAGTACAGACAAAAAATAACACAGATAATCAACAGGTTACATCTGAATATATTGAGATAATTAATGAGTTATTGGAGGAAAAGCAATTTGAGAAAGCCAATTACTATTTAGCGAAATTAGAAAAAACAGGTGCTGATATTAGCAAATATAGTCATTATAGAACGCAGATTGCTAATTTGCAGAATGAAACTAAAAAAGTGATCCTCTTATCAGAAGAAGATCAGCAAATTTTTGATGAATATCTGGATATACTAAAAGACTTAGTGATATCAAACAATAAACTTTCTAAACAACAAACTACTAAAGCAGCTTTTTATATTGGAAAACTTGAGAAATTAAATTCTAATGATCCAAAGCTAATCAAGATAAAGGAAAAATTTAGCTCTATTAAATAAGCTGGATTGCTGCTGTAATTCCTCTAAAGTCATACTACTGTGGCTGTTTTGCTATTAAATGTTATTAGTCGGCAAAACTTTTTCCTAAGTCAGATTTTAATCAAAATCAATCATTAAAAAAAAGTAATGCGAACACTAATATCACAGGTAGGCTTGTTCCTTACAATTATTTTTTAAACGGAAAATTTTTCTACCCACATATCATGCTTGTTACAGAAGCTGGTAGCATAAAGTGTCTTATGGTTTGTAGTAATTTCATATTCTGATACTGCTTCGAGATCATCAGGTGAAAAAGTTTTACTGGCAATTACTTCTCCATTTGGAGTCACAATAGTATGCCTGACAATGAAGTGTTTTTTACTCATACCATGTTGAGTTTCTATCTTTATTTTAGTGCCATTGACAGTAACAACTGGAGCATGACCGCCGACTTTTTTAGCCCACATGCCCGGGTTTTCGCGAGTAAAAACGATACCATTAGGTAAATTTAGCCCGGCATTTGTACTTACAGATTTTTCTCCCTCCAAAACACTACAGGCTGTTAACGTTCCTGCTCCAATGCTTGCTAAACCAATTCCTGATGCTTTTTTAATAAATTCTCTTCTGTTACTCATAAGTGGTTTCCTTTATTAAATAATTTTAAATTATTGACAAAAAATTCAATTTTGATATAAGAAAGTTATTTTTGCGACTGTATATACCATAAGCTAGAGAGCCTCCACCTCGATTTATTAGGGGGTATCATACTCAAACGCCATGTTAATTCTGACTGATATGTTTTACTAAAGCAAATAAAGTAATAGATAAATACAAAATAAAGAGAAGCTGTATTGTGTATATACCTGTGACTATCCAAAATGCTAGATTTTAGCATTTTGAATGGTCACGGGTATATGTAGATTTAAACTCAAAATATTCGATACAAAGTGTTTTGACTCAGGCCTTGGGATCCACTACGATTTGTAAATGTTTAAAAATACTAAATTTAGTACCGATAATGTTCAACTTTTAGATTTGATAGTCCTGCTGGTTTTAGCAATTGGTGCCGGTTGTGGGTTAATTTATGAGTATTTATTATCTCATTATGCCGCAAGAGTCTTAGGATCCGTTGAACAATCTATTTTTACCATCATTTCAATTATGATGTTTTTTTTTGGTATTGGTGCTTATGTCGCCCGATTCATTAAAAATCCATTTGCAGGCTTTGCCTGGATTGAAGTTATACTAGCCTTAATAGGCAGTACCAGTATTTTGATTATTGGTGCTATCTTTGCGTTGGTTAATTTGTTTCCTCAAATTATCGTTGATACTTTTGGTTTGCCCCTTGATTTAATGCCAATCGGAGGTTTTGTAAATACAGCTGCGCAAATAGCCAAATTAAGCCCATATTTTTTTGCTGCCATATTAGGAGTTTTCATCGGTATCGAAATTCCATTAATAGCAAGGGTTAGAGAAAAAATTTACCAGCAAAGTTTAACAAATAATTTAGGCTCAATTTATGGTATTGATTATATTGGTGCCGGATTAGGCTCATTACTCTGGATTTTTTTTATTTTAACAATGGATGTGACCATTGCCGGTGCATTAACTGCCTCTGCAAATTTATTGATTGGCTTTATTTTTTTTGTTCTGTTTTATCATCATATTCCTTCCAGAAATTTTCTGTTGTTCAGTCATATACTGGTTGCAATTATTATTTTACAGGTGTTTTCCTATGGTAAGAATTGGTCTGCAAGTATGGAGGATATGCTCTATCTTGATGACGTGGTTCATTCTGAAAATACACGATATCAGCACTTAGTGATTACTGAGCGGCAAACAAAATATCGGGACAAAAATATTCTGACTTTCTTTATTAATGGCAGAACTCAATTTGCCAGCAATGATGAACATATTTATCACAGCATGTTAACTTATCCAGCAATGGCAAGTTCTGCCAGACATGATAGGGTGCTTATTATTGGCGGTGGAGATGGTCTTGCTTTGCGAAATGTTTTAGCCTGGTCGCCCAAAGAAGTCACTTTGATTGATTTGGATCAACAGTTAATCAAGATTTTTTCAGGGAAGTCATCTAAGGTCCCAAAGCGAATATCAAAGCAATTACTCTCATTAAATCAAAAATCTTTTCTGGATAAAAGAGTAAAAGTAATTATTGGTGATGCTTTTAATAAAGTAGAAAACCTCATTAAATCACAAAAGATGTTTGATACGATTATAGTAGATCTACCTGATCCCAGTCATCCAGATTTGAATAAACTTTATAGTGCCAATTTTTATACTAAATTGTCTTTATTGTTATCTGGTGATGGTGCTATGGTGGTGCAATCAACGAGTCCGTACCATGCACGTAATACTTTTATTAGTATAGGTAAAACGATAAAATATGCTGGCTTTAAATCGGTTCAGCAATATCGTCAAAATGTTCCCTCTTTTGGAGAATGGGGCTTTACCATCGCCACTAAAAATAAGTCTGCTTTAAGGCGAATTATGGACTTACAACAATTACCACTAAAAGATAGATGGATAACGATTAATTTAATGAAAGCATCTTTTGAATTTCCAAGTAATTTTTATCATAACTATGATAGTATTGAAATTAACAGAGTAGGTTCCATGATAGCCTATCAGTACCATCAACAAGACTGGCAGGAACGCTTGGGAATTTATAATGATTAGTTAACAGTTAACAGTTAACAGTTAACAGTTGACAGTGAAAAATGACAAGAAATCATGTATTAAACTGACAACTGACAACTGACAACTGACAACTGACAACTGACAACTGACAACTGACAACTGACAACTGACAACTG
>JADGAU010000112.1 GCA_015231865.1 Gammaproteobacteria bacterium
TTCATTATCAAGCGATGGGTACATGAAGATGTAATAGAACGTCATGAACGTCGTATGAATACGGATAAAGAATTTATGAAACATCGTAAAGCGACAGTAGAACATCCATTTGGCACGATAAAATCCTGGATGGGTTACACACATTTTCAAATGAAAACATTGAAAAACGTCAGTACGGAAATGAGTTTGCATGTTCTGGCTTACAATATGAAACGAGTGATCAATATTCTGGGAGTAAAACCACTAATGGAAGCACTACAAACATAGAAGGAGGCATGTTAGTTGAATAAAACACCAAAATACAGAAACTGACCAAGAAATAAGATTAAACCAATTTTACTTAATAATAATTCTGAAATTTATCGAAAATTCTGTTGGACCTTTTTGATTTTCGAAGATTTAGGATGTTGTTTTCACACGGTCTGGGCAATAAAGAGACATTTTAAAATATGAAGTTCTAGCATACTAATTTAAACAGAATATTCTAAACCTCTTCGCCGTTGTCACCCCAGCTATATAATATAACCATTTATATATAGTTATTTTTTAAACGAGTCCTTAAAATGAATATGGTTATGAATATATTCATTTTTAATTAAATCCATCGTAAATAAGGAAAATAAATGCCGTTCAAAACATTGCCAATACTCATTACTACTCTTCTAATCTTTTCACTTTTTAGTTGTACTGGAACGGATAGTGGCGATTCAGCAGAAAGCAATAATGATTTCAATGAACCATTACCAATTGCAAATATAATAGTTGATGGAGAATTTTCTGATTGGGGTAATGTTCAAATAAAGGCCACAGATCCTATTGGGGATCAAAATGGTAGCACATCTGCTGATTTAGTATCATATTCTGTTGCAAGAGATGAAAGCCAAATTTTCATTTTAATAGAGGTTGATGGCGAGATTGCATTTCCTCTCTCTTCTAATATAGGTTCAAGCGGATATGGCGTATATATTCATTTCTGGAGCAATGAGTATTGCAACCTACCAGAAGAAAGATTTGGTGACACTAATTTTTTAGCTGCAGTAGTTAGAATCATTGATGGACAAATATACAGCTCTATAGAGAATCATATAGAAGGGGGAAATAATGAGTTATATTATGCCTATAATGGTTCAAAGATAGAATTATCATTTAATATTTATGATATACCTGAAAATGCAAAAGCAATGGACTTTAGGCCTAGTTCTCTTTCATATGGGCCAAATGTTGAACATGACAAGTTCTCTGACGACGTAATTAACACAGGTTGTTACATTATCCCTGAATAAGCTAAAATTAGGAAACCAACAAACGCGCGGATTATCAAGTGGATATCTGAATAGGTCCATTAAGTGCTATTATTAGCAGTTAAACTCAGTCACTAGTGAAATGTCCGTTTAGGTCGCTTATGCGGAATGCTCGATTATGTGGAATGGATGCTACTGATTCGCACCAACTGCTTCCTGATGAAAATTGTATCGCACTTGAGCTTTGGCGTTATAATTCAGTTTTATTAAGCAATGATAAATTAGTTGACCCATTTTCTTTATGGTTAAGCTTCAAAAATGAAGACAATGAAAGGTTGGATATTGTTCTGGATGAGCTCTCCAATCAATTCTGGAATAAATAATTATGGTAAATGGGCTGGATAAATTTAAAGTATTTTTTAAAAACTATGAGAATAGCTATGTACTGATTTGCGGTACCGTTTGTTCAATTTTATTGGATGATGCCGGTATTGATTTTCGTGCAACCAAAGATTTAGATATTGTTCTAAGTGCTGAGGCAATGGATGCCAGTTTTGTTAAGCGGTTTTGGGAATTTGTTAAACTGGGTGAATATGAACACCAGGAAGGAAGTATTTTAGCATCGCTTAATAGCTTATTTTCAATCTGTTGAGCATATTCCTGAAGCTCATCAAGCGACTGAATAATATATCCTTGAGTAACATCCTGAGTTTGTGGCAAATGATTAACCAAACGTTTTAAAAACTCATTAGGTACTTTGGCTCGGCTAAGCCAATATAGAAATGTAGCTTTAACGCGTTATCCAGATTATAAAGTTTATTGAACTAAATAGAATTTATTGCTATTATTCTTACCTGGTATTACTTTGGTAAGGAATAAGCTATGCTTGCAACTTCAGTCACTAGTAAAGGTCAAATAACTATCCCTAAAGAAATCAGACAAAAGTTAGGAATTTGTAAGGGCAGTAAATTTGAAGCAGTTATCGTTGATGATCATATTGAACTTTATCCAACGACTAAAATTCACGATGTTGCCTGTAGTGGCTATGGCTTATTAAACAGTAAGCGCACCTCTGTTCCAGCTGACTTTGATCCTGCAACAATTGTTAGTGATGATTAATCACAAATGACAGGTCTTGATACAAATATTCTTGCTCGATATTACATCCAGGATGCATCGGATGATGAAGCAGTAAAACAACATAAACTTGCTAAAAAAATAATTGAATCTGGTAAACCCTTAATGATCTGCGTAACTGTTATTCTTGAGTTTGAATGGATAATGCGGGGCTATTATCGCTTCAATACACAAGAAATTAGCTCTGTTTTTAAGCATTTATTTTCATTAACTCATGTTACTATAGAGAACAAGTCTATAGTAAATAAGGCATTAACAAATTATTTTAATGGCTTTGATTTTGCAGATTCTCTTCACCATGCAAGTTATGAGACTTGTGATCAAGTTGTTTCTTTTGATGATAAAAAATTTTCCAGAAGAAGCAAACGCTTCGGACTTATGCCGCCTGTAGTTGTTCCCAAGTAAGTCAATTGCACAAGTAAGGCAATTGATAGAGATAACAATACTTGTGATTGATGGGATTTTAATAACTCGCCCTAATTAGTCCATTTTCAAATCTATTGATTCAGCTTGCGAACAAATATGGGGCATAATCTGATGCAGGATATAAACCATCAGGCTCTTATAGTTACAAAATATCAATATTATCGTTTTGTTCATTTAAATTTAGTAGAAACAGGCAAAGCTAATACTAAAAAGTGAACTTGCCGCAATCCATGAACCCAATCTCCTTAAGTCAATTTTTTGCCATGCATTTTTAGTTAAAATTATCTGTCCAAATCATTGGATAAAGAATCAATGAATATATTGCAATACCACTGTCAAACAAATTTTAAATTTATTAATTTTCTATGACATCATCGTTTTTATTCCCCCTTATTTGTTTATGGAATGTTACTGTGTTTATACAAGTTTTTTTGTTTATAAAGTTTGATTTGGTAATACAGTTGTCACATTGTTAATTTATACTCACTTTAAAATTGATGATATTAAATGGTAAGTATGATTAATAAAACCATCATCTTATGAATAAATAGAGTGGGTTACTTATGAGTATTAAAAAACTAATTTCACAAATAGCTTCCAAGTTTTCAATTAATTTGGAAAAAAAATCATTAGAAAAACAATACCAGGAAATCAAAGTAAAACTTGAGAAAAAACAAAAGAAAATACTTAAAAAAATTGAAACAGAAAACTTAAAAGGTAATGGTCTTAAAGACCTTAAAGTAGAAATAAAAATTATTAAAGCCCAACTAAAAAAATTAGACAAAATAATGAACGAAAAAAAATGATAAACAAGAAAATTTTAATTGTTGAGGATGAAAAAGCTATCAGGGATATGGTTAGATATTCATTTATCAATGGCGACTTTATCTTATTAGAAGCTGAAAATGTACAGCAGGCCTTTAACACGGTTGCAGATGAAAGGCCCGACCTGATTCTGCTTGATTGGATGCTGCCAGGTAAAAATGGTATAGATTTTATTAGGGAGCTTAAAAAAGATTCGGAAACTTCTGATATCCCCATCATTATGTTAACAGCAAAATCGGAAGAGTCTGACAAGGTTTATGGTCTAACCGTTGGTGCTGATGATTATATTGTCAAACCTTTTTCGCCTAAAGAACTGATTGCCCGTATAAAAACGGTTCTCAGCCAGAGCAGACAGAGACTTTCAGCATTAAAGTCACCAAGCCACAGTGTATTAGTTTCCCTTATGGTAAAACAGAGATTATCAAAGCTCGGACTATTTTGGACGATGATTAATGACAAGCTATTTTTTTAACGAGTAATAATCCTAAAGTCAGAAACATTAAACTCCTGACAAATTTTTGTTAATATTTTAGCATTTGATTTTTTATCGTTTATATCGATTATCCTTGCACTGGTACAGGGTGTGTTTTTGTCTTGGTTATAAATGAGTAAGGGCATTTGTTCCCAAACTCTGTCTTTTTCTATCATTTTTAATTCAATATTTTTGTCATTTATAGAAATAATTTCACTATCAACAATAGGGAAAGAATCGGCAAGTTCAGTGATTAATCCCTGACTAAAATCTTTAAAGACACCTTTATTGAGTTTTTCAGCATAAATATCTAATGTTGTTAAAATCTCTTTCGTCTGATAATCAATAATTCGACCACTAATTTCTACTGACACTTCATTTTTTTCATTTTGACGCTCAATAATAGAGCCTGTAAATAAAGCATTATCAAAACTACTATCCCAGTTACCTTGTTTAATTAATTGCTCAGCAATACTAATAGCACACTCATCTGAAACCGTTTTTTCACAATCATTACTTTGGTCAATTAATTTTAATAGCAGCTCCTTTTTAGATAATTGAAATCGTTTACGTTGCTGCTGTTTTTCAAATAAAACATCATAAGCACTGTTACTAACTCGACAAGGCTCTCGAGAAACCTGATTACAAGAAAATGGTAAATGAGCGAGCATTAGACGCTCTTTAATTGAACGATTCATTGGCTCTTTTCTGTTAATAACGAGTTCTAACTGCTTTTTCTGGCCTTGTTTGTTTTGAGCAATAATTTTAAAAATATTTTTACCAATCTGTAAGTCCGGGTTATAGTTAAAATACAAGTGTTGGCTTGAACCACGTATAATATTCTGACCGTTGACTGTTAAACTAGTAATTAAACTATCAGACTCTACTTCACCACTAATATAAGCCTTATTTTCTTGAGTTTCTCTGGTTAACTCATCTTTTAATAAAATAATATCAATGTTTGATTCAGCGCCTTCAATCAATGTAGTTTTGGGTTGAAGCTTGTTAACGTCAGCTTTTAAAACCGCTTGTGTTTTATTATCTAAAGCATCTTTAGCAATGACTAAGATATGCTTGTCATCAAATGGCCCACTCACAACTTTATCAAGATTGATTTCATAATAATGTTGCTTGCTAGTTGGGTTAGAAATTCTTTTGGAACTTACCTGGTATTCTTTTCCATTAATATTAACTTGCTTAATGTCTGAGTTTTCATCCTGAATACTTAATTGCAGCTGATATTTTTCATCCGCTAGATAATTAATTTTATTCACATTAATTTGTGGTCCTGCCTGATCTAATACTAAATTAATGCGTTTAACTTTCTGATTACCACTAATATCTTTTGCGATAATCTCAACGAAGGCTCGGCCATCTTTTTGTAATACCGGAACGGTCATTTCAAAGTTAAATTTTCGAGCTCTTCTGGAAATTCTAACGGGGGTATTATCATTTGTTACGAAGGTAACAATATTTAAGTAAGGCTGGTTGTTAATGGTTAAACTATCAATAAAATTATTATCAACAATAGCGCCTGAAACAGTAACTAATTTAGATTTTAAACTTTGGTTTGATGCGGGGGAGTCAATAGAAATTGTCGGAGCCAAAGTGTCTGGGTTTTTCTTTAATAATTCAATTCGAGTGCGTTTTAAATACTCTTCAGCCTTGGCACTTGGGAATTGTGATAAAGAGGTTAATAAATATTTTTTCGCTTGCTCATATTGTTGTTGATAATATAAGGCCACCCCTAATTCACGATTAGGGAAGTAATCACTAATTAAATGCATACCTAAAGAATAAACTCGTCGCTTATCAATACTTCGTTTATTTAAGGCTTTTCTTAAATCACTTTCGGACTCGACCCACATAGAGCAATCAGCAAACGATAAACCTCGTTCATAATAATCAAACCAGGAACCTAAAAAACTGCCTCTTGATTGACCACAAACCTTACCATTTTTAACCACAGTATTGACAGGATTAGAAGATTGAGTAGCACTGGATTGACAACTTGCCAGGCTAATAAACATAATCGCAAATAAAATGAATTTTAGATATTGCCATATTGAAGTAGACGTTGAAGTTGAATTAATCATCAAATAGCCTTTCCTTATTTTTTAGCTTTAGTTTTGGTTCTTAGCTTTTAATTATTTGGGTGAAATTGTTGTTATAGGAAAATCGCCAAATAATTCCTTATGGCTTAACCAGGGAGTTTGCATTCCTTCGCTTCTTTCATCCACATATTTTTGCACATAATCAACTAATTCTGTAAATTCAATTATGTGATTACCATTAAAATCTGTTTTATGTTTGTCTTCAGCAATCGCTTTAGATAAGGCATAAGAAAATAAACCTTCACCACCACCATATACAGAACTTTCCTGAGCGAATTGTCGGCCTTTAGCGGCTGAGAAAATCATAATACCTTCACGTTGCTGAGTAAATAATTGTTCAGCTAATTCATTATTCGGCACGATGGTTTCATTACTAATACTGCTTGAATGGCAGGCATCAATAAATAAAACAACTCGGCTTTTAATTTGTCGAATATGCTTGCTTAATAATTTCCAATTGAGCGCGGTATCCGCTAAGTTTTTAAAATCCGCATCGTGAGTAATTAAAAAATAGTCATCAGTTTCAGGAGCTTTCATGCCATGTCCTGCAAAAAATATCATGACCATATCATCGCGGCTTAGCTTCTTTAATGGCTCCATCGCTTCAATAATTTGCTCCTGTGTCGCCTGTTTATCAATAATAAGTTGATTATTATTATCTGTATTTTGGTATAAAGTTGTACTTGTGTTCTTAAATCGGTCAATAAAATTTTCTGCATCTGAAACGGCACTATAAAGCTGAAATTGTTTGGCTAAATTAAGATACTGATTAACGCCAATGGCTAGAAGGTGAAGCTTAGTTTTTTGTTTTGGTGCTGGAGAAAGAACAGTAAAATACCTAGGGTCACTGGATAATCCCTTTTTATTATAAGCAATCGTGGTGACATTATTGGCACCGGAATAAAGCTCGACATCAGTGGTAATATTAATCAAACCATTTTTAACGTCAGAATCATTTAAATCAACATTCTTGACTAACCGGCCATTAACAAAAACTCGAATCGCTTGCACTGGATTATTATCTTCAATTGTCAGTGAAAGTGAAACCTGGTTTTTATTCGTTTCTATGTGCTGCAGATGCTTATCTAAATCTAATACTGGTGGATAATTGATTTGTGGTGTTGGTAAGCCTGTTTCAATTTTACCTGTTAAACGTTCTTTTATAATATCAGGCTGTTTAAAAAACTGCTCAAATTGTTCAAAAGCAAAACTTTCGGTTGTTTGTTTGGATACCCAATGAATTAAATCAGTTCCCTCAGGACTTTGATGATAATAACCATCCGGTGTTAGAGCGACCCATTCACCATCATTAGAACCTATCAATCTGACAATTTCCTGCTGTTTCTGTAAGTCCCATATTTTTATGCTGCCATCAATACCGGCAGTGCTAAATTTTTTATCCGAATTATCAAAAGAAACCGAATTAACACCACCATAGTGGGCTAAAAAAGTTTTAATTAACTCACCAGAGCTTAGATCCCATAATTTAACGGTATTATCCCAGCTTGCCGTTAATAGGAACTCATCATTTTTTGTAATAGAGACATCATTCACTAATGCGCTATGACCTTTAAATCTACGAATAATTTTACCATCGCTTAGTCTCATCAATAAAACATCAAAACCAACAGCAACAAGATGTTTGCCATCATTTAAATAATTAATCTTATTGATGGGATATTCACTATTGTATAAAACTTCTGATTTTCCAGTATCAATATTCCAGATTCGAATAGTATTGTCTTTACTAGTTGATACAAATTGATTTTCAGTCGGTGATAGTGCAATTGAGTTAATTGCACGATTGTGTTTTTTGAAGGTTTTTAGAATTTCTTGATTATGAATATCCCACAAGCGAATGGTATTATCTGAGCTGGCTGATAGGACCTTATTGTCTTTGGTAAATAATACCTGATTAACACTAGCACTATGTCCTGTTAAATTGATTGGATAGTTATCCGTATCAACAGCCCACACTTTAATCGAATTATCGGAGCTGCCGGATGCTAGGTACTGGCCATTTGATGAAAACACAACCGTTCTTGCAGCAGCACTATGGCGATTAAATGTCTTAATATTTTCCCCTGTTATGGGATTCCATAATTTTAAACTTTTATCATCATGTGCTGAAATCAGATATTGATTATCAGAGGAATAGTCAATGTCATTAGCAAGGCTGGCATGGCCTTTATAAATATGTAAGGCTTTAGCAGTGGACTTTCCCCACAATCGCATTGTTTTATCCTGGCTGCCCGATAAAATAAATCGCCCATTAGGCGAGAAGGCAGCACTAATGACTTTGTTTTTATGGCCCTTATAAACTTTAGTGTTTTTACCTGATTTTATGGACCAAAGTCTTAATGTATTATCATCACTGGCAGAAATAATTTCCTGTCCATCTGCAGAGAAGTCAACCGCATTAATAGTTTTTGTATGGCCTTTAAAGGTTTTAATAACTTGGCCACTTGCTAGTTCCCAAAGAAAAATTTGTTTATCTTCCCCCGCAGAAACCATGTATTTGCCATCAGAAGAAAAGGTAGTGGTTTTAATGGCGCGTTTATGTTTTTTTAACTTTTTTACAATTTTATTATTGCTATGATTGTCTTTAATTTGCCAGATTAAAATAGTTTTATCATCACCTGAAGATGCAAGCCATTTTCCATCTGAAGATACCGCTATGGCTTGTATATTTTTTTTATGTCCACGATATTGTTTAATTAATTTGGCCGTTTTTGTGTCCCAGACTTTTATGATTTTATCGTTTCCGGCAGAAATTAAGTGTTCACCATTATGGGAAAATGTTAAAGCATTGACTTGTCTTTTATGGCCTGTAAATATTTGTATCTTTTTTCCGGTGGCTGAATCCCATAATTTCATAGTTTTATCTTTGCCACCGGTTGCAATCCAATAGCCATTAGGTGAAATAGCCAAATCTTTAACCTGATCAGAATTGACCCGGTATCGTTTAATTTCTCGACCAGTCGCCACTTCCCAAACGCGTAAGGTTTGATCCAGTGCTAAAGAAAAGGCTAAGCGCCCATCACTGGAAAATTTAGAGGCAAAAATAGTATCGGTATGACCCAGAGGAATATAAGGCTCTATAAATTGATTCAGAGATTGTTGTTCTTTTAAAGAAGCTGAGACCAAAGAATCATGAATCATCAAAATTACAATAATCAACAATATTGTTAATTGCTTATTCTTGAAATTAAATTTTATAGCAAAATTGAGCATTATTTTTTGAGTTAAAGTTACTTAAGTATTAAAAAGTCATTGATAAGTAATCAAAAATTAATAAATCTATAAATAATTGAGGTATGCTTTACTTGATAAAATAACTCAGATTTACTATTCTACTAAGCATTGTTCCAACACTGCAAAGATTACTTGTTGGCGCTAAAAATAATTGAGTATTATGGCTAGCTCCACAAGCACCATTTATTTTATTGGCTGTAAATGTTACTGATATAGAACAAGCCTCAGTAATGACAGCGGTAGTGTATGTATTCCCATTTAAACTTCCTCCACAACCAATCACTTGATTGATACTATAACCTGTTGATGGCGTCACCGTAAAAGTCGTACT
>JADGAU010000113.1 GCA_015231865.1 Gammaproteobacteria bacterium
ATATTATTAATGTTAAATATAAATGCCTGGGCCTATAATTCTGGCGGAGAACTTGCGAGTGCTATTTATAACCGTCCCGATGGCGATAATGCCTTTAGTATCGGTGTGATGAAGCTAATTGAAAAAGGGGCAGAGCCAAGAACCAGGCATATGCTGATATTTAGTCGTGAAGAAAATGATATCAAGAGCTCATTAATCCGTTTCAAAAAACCTGAAGATATTGCTAATACCGGCTTGCTAACAGTCGATTACACTTCTAGTGATAAAGAAACAGACCAATGGATATTTCTACCGGTAATTAAACGGGCACGAAGAATTTCATCCAGCCGTAAGTCAGGGCGTTTTGTCGGTTCGGATATTTTTTATGAAGATTTGCGTGATCGTGCCGTTGATAAAGATACCCATAAAATAATTGGTAAAGAAAAAGTGAATGGTTTTGATACCATGATTTTGGAGAGTATTCCCAAAGATTTGAGTGATTCAGCTTATAGTAAAAAAATCGCCTGGATCCATGAAAAAACGTTATTAGCTTTAAAACTTGAGCTTTATCAGAATCAGGAATCAAAGCCGATGAAACAGATATTAGTTAAAAAAATAAAAAATGTTCAAGGTTTTTGGACGGTGATGTCTAGTGTGGTTAAAGATCTAAAAACTGAGCATGAAACCCATATGCTGACCAATCATGTTTACTATAATCAGGATATTCCGGCCGACTTATTTTCTGAAAAGTACTTAACAGATCCTTCAAGGGAAAACGCTGTGGTTAAGAAAATAATTGCCAAATGATCTCACTTAAATTATTTATTCATACCTATGTGTTGATTGCTGTTATTTTATTGAGCCATGCTTCGCTAGCGGCGACAAAAAAAGAACCTCGCTATCAAATGGAAATTCAAGCGCATGACTTGCAAACAGAATATAGCCCCGGTGATTTGAATGAATCAGATCCTTTATACAAAGTCGTTCTTAAAAATTTTGCCAATAGTACCTCCGCACTGATAAAGGCTAAAGCTTTACAAAAAGACAACCTTATAAAACAAGTTAATGTTTCTGCCAGTAAACAAAATGATATATGGGTATATCAAATACTTATTGCAGAAAAATTATCTATGTCGCAAGCTATATCAATTTGTTCTAACATTAAGTCACGTCATTTTAACGATATTGCATTTGATTATATTGACTTTAGCGTACCTGAAAATCCTTCAGTTAATCAATCTCATAATTCAAAGGCTTTAATGCTGGAGTCAGTGATTGATAGTTCAGTTGATAAAAATGAAATAATTTTCGAAGACAATAATCCTAAAGATAGTGAAGAGCTGATGATAATTGATGACACGAGTTCTTCATCAGATAGCAGTAGCCAAATGATGATTATTGATGATGCATCTTCAGGTATTCCCGGTGTTCCTGAAATGGTGGATTTTTTAGATGAACAAATATCGGATACAACATTCTTATGGTCAAATAAAATAAATTTGGAACAACAATTTGCACCTGAGAATAAAAATTTTAGCAATGCACAATATGTTTATTATAATTCTAAAATAAACTGGCAAATTAATAATGCCTGGAATATTAAAGTTGGCGGTCGTTTTGATGGCACCTATCCCCATGAAAGTGAATCTTCAGATGCTTCATTATCAGAAACATCTGATGTCGATTACACGGATGCACATATCAGTTTTCGTAATGATACGATTAAGTTAACTCTCGGTTCACAATTAATTCGTTGGGGGAAAATGGATAATATGCCACCAACTGATAAACTGGCAACCTTAGATCTATCTCGTGGCGTTTTACCTGAATGGGGAGAGAATTATCGCTATTCACCAGCTATTAGAGGCGAATGGTTTATTGATAAGTCAAAATTTGATCTGGTTTATATTCCAAAATTTAGAGCGGCAGAATTAGATGATCAAAACGGAATATGGTATCCGATTAATCAACGTGAAGGAAAAATATTGGGTATTGAATTAGATCCTATTGTTGTTAAATCTTCTACGGTTATTAATGATTTCGATAAGCATCATGCGATGGGACTGCGTTACTCATCAAATTACAATAGTATTGATTTTGCCCTTACTGCACAAAGAACACAACACTCATCACCATATTTTATAGCAGCAATAGATAATGCTAGCGGCTTATTAAATTTTCATGAAATTCATCCAATAAGCAATATTTTAGGCTTTGATGCTGCATTTAATATCGCTAATATGACGCTAAGAATGGAGGCAGCCTGGTTGTCTGATGTTCCGGTGACAACAAAATCATTACAATATCAGCAATTTCCGGCGTTTGAATGGGCTACAGGCATTGAATTTTATCCAGGAGATGGAGACTTTGTTGGCACCTTGCAACTTTCAGGTCGCCAAATTAATAACAAACAGGAAATTATAGAACGTGATAATTCTACATATGTCAGTGGTAGTTTAGCAATAGAATTATTTAATGGTAAGTGGAAATTAAATACCCGTTATAATATCGGTCTGGAAATCGATGATTATTATATTTCACAGAAAGTATCGTATCAAGGTATTAATAATTTAGAGATATATTCAATTTTACATTATCTGGAGGGCGAAGAGACTACTATTGGTGGCTTCTATCAAAACAATAAACTATTCAATATAGGAATAAAATATTCTTTTTAGGGTTCGCATGGACCTGAACCATAACCCAAAATTAGGTAAATTATGTTATTAAAATCAAAATTATTGATTGCTACATTTATAATCATGTTAATCTCAAAATTACTGGCAGGCCCATTAAGTTTGGTTGAACAGGAAGAAACAGATGCCAATGATTCAAATATAATTTTTTCTGGTTCAGATGGAACTATGGACTCATTTTCACAATCTAAACAACGTAGCGATGAAGAAAAAAAACGTTTACAAAAAAAGATATTAACGGAAGCTATGGGTGAAACTATTGATTATAAGCAATCAACAATTCAATCTGACTATACTAAGGTAAACCAGGAAAATGAATCGTTAATAAACCAAAGTACCAAGAATACAATTAAAGAAGCGATAGAAGATATTAAGTCACCTATCAAATCTTTATTTAAAAGTGAGGACGATCAAGACGCATATGTTAATTTTAGTCAGGATGAAATGATAGAAACGACATATGAGCAGGCCAATGAAAAAGTCCAGAATATGTCTCAAGAAATTAGTATGCAACGTTCTACTGCTGGATTTTCGGGAAATTCAAGTGGTTCTGGTGCAGTTATCCCTAGTATTAATGATGTACAAATGATGTCTGGAAGTTCAGAATTTAATAGTGATAATTTTTATTCAAAACTTAAAACAGGTGCCATTATTCTTTTTTGTCTATACTTGGTTTATCAGGTATTTAGTTTTATTTTGAGCAGGAATAAGTATAAATAATCGTTGCGTTTATTTATAATTAAATCAAGTGCTCTTTTTAATCTAATTTTAAAATTACCTGCCTTTGGCTGTCTTTGGTAATTCTTATATATTTTATAATCAATGATGTTATAATGGACTAATTTTGATAATAATCACTTAATAATCAGGAGAAAAGCAGGTGAATACAGCGTATAAAAAAGTTATGTTTTTTATGAGTGTTCTGGCATTATTAACCATATCTTCTTGTAGTTCCCAATATCCTTATCTTAATAAAAGTAAAGCAATTAAACCTAGTGCTACTACACATGCAGATTACCGTTACTTAATTGGTCCTGGTGATTCGCTTAGTATATTTGTTTGGAAAAACCCTGAAGTTTCAACAACTGTTACCGTTAGACCGGATGGGATTATTAATGCGCCATTAGTTGATGACCTTAAAGTAAGTGATAAAACACCGGCAGCTATTGCAAGGGAAATTGAACAAGTATTGTCTAAGTTTATTCGTGAACCAATTGTGACGGTTACTGTGGCTGGGTTTGTTGGTCCTTACCATGATCAGGTGAGAGTTATTGGTGAAGCATCAAAACCACAATCACTGCCTTACAAAGAAGATATGACCTTATTAGATGTGATAATTGCTGTCGGTGGATTAACAGAATTTGCTGATGGTAATAATGCGGTATTAAGTCGCGTAGTAAAAGGAAAATATCAACAATATACTGTCAGAATGGACGATTTACTTCAAGCAGGTGATATGAATGAAAATGTTGATATTTTACCTGGAGACATACTAGTCATTCCTGAGTCATGGTTCTAATTTTGAACCATCATACAATTGTATTCAGTAAAATTAGTATAGCAAGATATGGATGAGATTTTAGATCAAGTTGTTGGTTACCTGAAAGGTATCTGGCATAAAAGATGGTATGGGATGGTCATTATATGGCTAATTAGTATTTCCGGTTGGGTTTATGTATACCAATTACCTGATCAATATGAATCTAAGGCTAAAATATACATTGATTCTCAATCTTTGCTTAGACCTTTACTTAGAGGTCTTGCAATTGAAACCAATGTTTCCCAAGAAATCAATTTAATGGTTAAAACCTTATTAACCAGGCCAAATGTAGAAAAAATTATTAGATTGGCTGATTTAGATTTGTCGGTAAAAAACAATGAACAGTTTGAAGCATTAGTCAAAGAGTTACAACAACAAATAAGATTTGGTAAATCTGCCAGAAGCCGTGTTAATTTATATAGTTTATCGTATTCCAATAAAAATCCTCAAGTTGCTCAAAAAGTTCTGCAATCGGTTATTACGGTATTTGTTGAAAATTCAATTGGGCGAAATACAAATGATGCAAACTCCGCAAAATCCTTTATCCATAAGCAAATCGAAAGTTATGAGAAAAGATTAACAGAAGCTGAAAATCGTTTAAAAGTCTTTAAACAAGAAAATGTCAGCATGTTACCATCTTCTGCTGGTGGTTATTATAGTAAAATGGAACAAACTAAGAATGAACTCGCTTCCACAAAACTAGCATTAGAAGAATCAAAAAAATCTAAATCAGTTCTGCAAAATGAATTAAATGCTTTAATCAGTTCCATTAAAAATTCAGCAGCTGCACAAAAGCAAAATGTATTTACGACTTCGGTTGACGCTAGAATCGCAAAACTTACCGCAGATCTTGATAGCTTATTATTAAAATATACAGATGATTATCCGGATGTAAAATCGACTAAAAGAGTTTTAGCCAACCTTAAAGCCCAACAAGATTTAGAACTTGAAGTTTTAAGACGAACGGTTTCAAGCTCCGGTAGTGGGCTTGATAATAACCCGGTTTATCAGGATTTAAAAAGAGAGTTAGGAAATTCGAATACCAAAATAGCAAGTTTGACCGTTAGAAAGAATGAATATCAAAAACGCTATGATGAACTGGCTTTATTGGTTGATAAAATACCTGAAATAGAAGCAAAACTGACCTCACTTAATCGAGATTATGACATAACAAAGTCAAAATATACTCAGTTGCTCGAACGCCGGGAATCTGCAGCCCTATCAGAAAATATCAATAAATCTACCGATGGCGTACAATTTAATGTTGTTGATCCGCCCAGAGTTTCAAATGACCCGGTTGGCCCTAATCGAATATTGTTATCAACAGGTGCGTTAATTTTATCTTTAGCTGCAGGTATGGGTTTTGCGTTTTTATTGTCACAAATTAAACCGGTTTTTAATTCCCCCAAGCATTTAGAACAAGTTATTGGTTTGCCTATTTTAGGTTCCGTTAGTGCGGTTATTTCTCCAGGACAAAAACGTAGGCGTTCATTACTGGTAATGACTTATTTATCTTTATTTTTGGCTTTGTTACTTATTTATTTAGCATTAATAGCCTGGTATATGAAAGGTTTTTGGGCTTCTGTAAATAGTATTATGGGAATGTTTTAGATGAATACGATTGAAAAAGCATTACAGCGAAAAAAAGATCTTGAACAATCACAAGCTAAGAAAGTTAGCCAGGCGTACCATGATACAACAACTGTAGATAATGAATTAAATATTAATCCAGCGACAGTTAGTTCATTTAAAGATCAGCAAAATTTCGAATCAAAAATAACTAAAGCGAGTCGGGAATCATTTGAGCAAGGTATAAATAGCAATTTTTCATCGCATGGAGATAAAATTAAAAAACAATCAAAAATAATTGAGATTAATATGGATTACCTTGAAAAACTGGGGTTTCTGGTTCCAAATAATCGACATACAATTATTAATGATGAATTTAGACAAATTAAACGTCCTTTAATTAGAAATATCCAGGGGCGAACAGCTCATCCAATTGAACGAGCAAATGTATTGCAGGTGACCAGTTCATTGCAAGGCGAGGGCAAAACATTTACGGCAATTAATTTAGCATTATCTTTTGCTATGGAAATGGACTTTAATGTATTACTGGTTGATGCAGATACAATAAAGTCGTCAATTACAAGAACATTGATTAATTCCACTGAAAAGGGTTTAACAGATTATTTAACAGGTGATGTTGAAGATTTGTCTGATCTGATGTTAAAAACAAATATTCCAAAGTTATCAATTTTACCGGCAGGACAGGCACATTTATTATCAGCAGAGTTATTAAATAGTCAGTATATGGAGAATTTAATCGTTGAGTTTTCTCAACGATATGAAAACCGTATTGTAATTTTCGATTCACCACCTTTGCTGCAAACAAATGACTCTCGTATCCTGTCTCAAAAAGTCGGGCAGCTTGTATTTGTTGTAGAACAACATAAAACAGAACAATCAATTGTTAAAAGTGCAGTCTCTTTAATAGATCCTGATCTTGTTGTTGGTGTTGTGATGAATAAAACTCGTAATAGTGGGCACACAGGTTATTATGGTTATTATGCGCCTAATGAAGAAGGTAATTAGAGTTTTATGTTAAATATTCTGTCAAAAAAATTAATTACTATTTATGCTGCATTCTTATTAATAAATGCTCAGTTATATGCCGCAGATAATCTTACAATCGAACCAACTGTCTCAGTTGGCGCAGGCTATTCTGACAACCTTGAAAAAGAATCAGAAAAAGAATCAATAGAAGAGAAATCAAGCTATATATCAGAAGTTAGTCCTGGTTTGCTTATCTCCAAAAAAGGGAGTCATGTACAGGGGAATTTAAATTATAAATTAAATAGTTTTGCCTATTCTAATAAGGATTTAGATAAAAAGACCCAGGTCAATCATAATTTAACAGCAAATCTTGATTCAAAAATTAATGAGGTGCTTTTTTTAGATTTAAAGGCAAATATTACACAGGAGTTAATAGATAAAACAAAGATCGACACACGGCAGTCTAATAAAACAGGTGTTGATAATTTAACAGAAACATATAGTTTTAATATAAATCCGCGATGGGAACAGCGTTGGGGGGGCTTGTTAAAAACGAATTTGAGTTTTAACTATAATCAGCTTGCTTTTGACAATTCATCAACAGATATTCCTACCAATGATAGTAAACAAAAACAAGCACAATTAAGTATTATGAATGGCGATGATTTTCGTCGTTTAACCTGGAATCTCTCAGGTAGTTTCTCACAAACTGATTATGAAAATGAGTTAACGCCGTCATCTGAAGTAACGCTCGCTAATTTTTTAATTGCCTATCAATTTAATGATCTAATTCAGTTAAATGCTCAAATAGGTTATGAAGAATATAACCAGGATATTGATAATCAAGATAATAATACCGAAGACGATGATGGCGTTAATTCAAATATTGGTTTTGTCTGGACGCCATCTCACAAAAATAAATTAGGTGTTAGTGTCGGTAATCGTTTTTATGGTAAAACATATCAATATTTTTATCAGTTTCAGGGAGATCGTGCGAAAATAAAGTTTGAATATAATGAGTCCATAACGAATAGCCGTGATCAACTTTTATCTGGTACAAATAATAATAACGATTTATCAACGCAATTAATTAATCAGACAACAACAAATCTATTTTTGTCTAAGAGAATAAATGCGGAGTATGTATATTCCTTTAAACATATCGAAGTTATTCTAAATTCTTATAATGAGAAACGAAGTTTTAGTAAACTTTCTCAAGATGAGGTGGTTATCGGTGAAAAGGCTTCCATTCGTTTAAATAATAAAAAATCTGTCTATAAACTAAGTGCAAACTATGAGGATAGAGACATTCCTGTTGAGTCTCAATTCGGAAGAACTTATGGTGCTGACCTTTCCTGGGACTTAAAGATAGGCAAAAGGACTAATTCAAATCTATTGCTCTCCTGGACAAAACAAAATAATAATCTAAATAAGCAGTTGGAAAATATCTATTTGTACGAGATAGATTGGAGCCTGAAAAGACGTTTATCAAAAGAGTTAAATGGTGAAATATCGTTAACCAGACAAAAAATTAAATCTTCAAATATAGCTGAAAGTTATATTGAAAATGTAATCTTTATTAATTTATCAAAAACATTTTAAATTTAGTTTTTATGTATAAAGAATTTTATCAATTTGATTTCCTCCCCTTCAATATGAGCCCTGACCCGCGTTTTTATTTTAATAGCAAGGGACACAATAAGGCTTATTCCTATATGCAATATGGACTATCTCAGGGAGAAGGTTTTATTGTTGTTACAGGAGATATTGGCACCGGTAAAACGACAATTGTAAAACACCTCATCGATGAGTTGGACCTAAATACTTTTATTGTAAAACAACTAGTTACTACTTATATTGATGGTTCAGATCTATTAGAAATGGTCTGTGAATCTTTTGATATTGCTAGTGAGGGTATGACTAAGGCTGCAAGAATAAATAAATTAGATCAATACCTGAAGTATGCCTACCAAAAGAATAAACGGGTTATTCTTATCATAGATGAAGTTCAAAATTTACCAATGAAAACTGTCGAAGAATTAAGAATGTTGTCAAATTTTCAACTCGATAACAAACCATTAATTCAAAGCTTTTTAGTTGGTCAAAAAGAATTTATACCGACTTTAAAAAGTAATAGTCTTGAACAACTTCGTCAGCGAGTCATTGCCTCCTGTCACCTAGGCCCATTGAATGCGGAAGAAACTAAAGAGTATATTCAATATCGCATATCAACAGCGGGAAGAGCTCAAGATGATTTGTTTGATAATGAAACATACTATTTAATTCATGAGTTTACAGAAGGAGTGCCACGCCGTATCAACGTTTTTTGTGATCGAATATTATTATTTGGATATCTGGAAGAAATTAACTGGTTTACGATTGAACATATTAATCAGGTTGCAGATGAATTAGATAATGAGTTGACCACACCGGTAACTCGAAAAAATCTCAATGGTGATAAAGATGATACGAGTGAACCTTTTTTAAATACGATTAATAACAACTTAGATACTAGTAACGAAATTATTAGTGATGTACCGGATAGAACAAACAATGATTTAGGTAAGCAACTAACATTAGAAACAATTGAAAATCAACCAGAACAAGAGCCTGGATCTGTATTTGATTCATTTGATGAATATCCTGCTACTGAACAAGTAAATACAAAAACTGAAGATAAACAGATAATAGATAAAAAAACTTTAGAAGAAACTACCGGTATAAATAAAGCGAATAACAGCTCGGCTAATGTACCAAATGATGTTTCATCAAGAGCAAAAATTAATCGCAATATTTTTACTCAAAAAGAGATAAAAACAACTTGGGAAAACAAAATTCATGATATTAAAAAGAATTCTGTAAGTCCAGGTTCTGGAAACTCAGATTCTGAAAACTCAAAAGGTGTACAAAAATTTGCAAATAATGAGCATTCATCGATAAGTGATGACCATCATCAACAAAAACAATCTTCATTAGCACCTGAGCCAGGTGAAAACCGCTCTAATGATTTAAATAATGAA
>JADGAU010000114.1 GCA_015231865.1 Gammaproteobacteria bacterium
AGAAAATTAGAAGGTTAACTTACGGTTATTTATATGAAAGTTGTCATTTTAGCAGGTGGATGTGGTACCAGAATTAGTGAAGAAACACATTTACGACCAAAGCCAATGGTTGAAATAGGCGGGAAGCCGGTCCTTTGGCACATAATGAAACTTTATTCTCATTATGGTTTAAATGATTTTGTCATTTGCCTAGGTTATAAGGGCTACATTATTAAGGAGTATTTTGCTAATTATTTTTTACATATGTCCGATGTTACCATTGATTTTAAGGATAATTCAATGGATGTTCATAATAACTTTGCAGAACCATGGAAGGTTACACTAGTTGACACAGGACAAACAACTAGTACCGGAGGACGATTAAAAAGAATTAAAGGTTATTTGGATGATGATGATTTTTGTTTTACTTATGGTGATGGTGTAAGTGATATAAATATCAAAGAATTAATTAAATTTCATCGGCAAAATAAAACATTGGCAACGGTTACTACTATACAACCGCCAGCGCGATTTGGTGCAATCAGTATTGATAAAAATAAAGTCACTCATTTTGAAGAAAAGCCCAGTGGGGAAGGTGGTTGGATTAATGGTGGATTTTTTGTATTGTCTCCAAAAGTTATTGATTTAATAGATAATGATAAAACCATATGGGAATCAGAACCATTATTAGAGCTAGCCAATAATAAGGAACTAAACGCATATATACACAATGGTTTCTGGCAGGCTATGGACACTCTCAGAGATAAGATACAACTTGAAGCACTTTGGGAAAGTGAAAAAGCACCATGGAAAATCTGGTAATATGAAAATTATAAAAAAAGAGCTTAAAGGTGTTTATATTGTTGAAAGAAAAACTTTTTCTGATGAACGGGGTGAATTTTCTCGGTTATATTGTAATCGAGAGCTGGAAAAAATTATAGATACACGTGAGATTGTACAAATAAACTTATCCAGAAATAAGATAAAAGGCTGTATACGTGGTTTACACTTTCAATATCCTCCACATGCAGAGATGAAGATTGTTTCCTGTTTAAAGGGGGAAATTTATGATGTGGCAGTTGATTTACGTCCCAAATCTAAAAGCTATTTACAGAGTTATGGCAATATATTGACTGCACAGAATCAATTGATGATGATTACACCAGAGGGCTTTGCTCATGGTTATCAATCTCTAACCGAAGATACTGAGGTACTCTATGCATCAACCAGTCATTATAAACCAGAGTTTGAAGGTGGTCTGCGATTTAATGATCCAGTCTTAAATATAAATTGGCCAATGGAACATCAAAACATATCCGAAAAAGATCTGAAACATGCATTGATCGATAAGTCATTTTCAGGCATTGAACTATAAACAAAATAATAGAGTGCATAGACTTTATTAGCTTCTCACTATGGGGATTATATGAGTGTTGTAAGAGCAAAAAGGCTTGATCTGTTCAGTTATCAAGATTTAAATGAGCAACAAATCGAAAATAGCGAAAAGAACAATAAAGAAATTAAAAATAAAGCTAACAAACTTAATTCTTATCCAAAACGACTAGTACTAGAATTAACCAATGCCTGTAATCTTAAGTGCGTTATGTGCGGACGCGATGAGTCTGAATTTAATCAGACATTTTTTGATATTAATTTATTAAAAAAATTTGAAGAGATATTGGCTTCAATTGAAGAAGTAACCTTATTTGGCTGGGGAGAGCCAACCATGCATCCAAAATTTAGAGATTTATTACAGTTTTTTGACAAATATCCTGTAAAAAAATATTTTGTTACTAATGGTATGTTTTTAGATAAATTTGCAGATGATATTTTTGAAAATAAAGTTGATATTATTGCAGTAAGTCTCGATGGTGCTAAATCCAATACAAATAACGACATTAGATTAAAAAGTGATTTCGATAAAATTAAAAACAACATAGATAAGCTGGTTGCAATGAAATCTCAGCGAGGACTCAGTTACCCCTATATTAATTTTGTGATGACATTAATGAAGGGTAATATCAAAGAACTTCCTGAAATGGTTTACCTAGCTAAGGAATTAGGTGTTGATGAAGTAAAGGCTGTTTATTTAACAGCTTTTAGTCATGAAATGTCTATCAAGACATTATGGGAACAAAAAGATAGGGTACGTGAAATTTTTGATGAAACAATTGCTCTTGGGAAAAAATATAATATTAAAGTAAAATTACCGCATATTCAGGGAGAGGATCCTGCTGGTAATCATTCACATAAAAATTGTTATGTACCCTGGCGGGATTTTTTTATTGGCTCCGATGGTTTTGTCAGGAGTTGCCAGTCAACATCTCATAAATTATTCCATCATGAAGCCTATGAATCATTCAATGATATGTGGAACTCTAGTGAATATCAAGACTTTAGAAATAGAGTCAATAATGAAGAACAAATGAATGATGAGTGTAGAAGGTGTTACCAATCATCTCATGCAAATTGGAATAAAAAGCAGTCCTTTATTCAATGTGGTGAAGAATTTGCGCCTAATTGGGTGCGAATTAAAAAGTGACTATTTATGTGTTAAGAGATTAGAAATATCCAATGAAAATTGTTGTAACTGGTGCTAATGGGTTTATTGGCAAACATCTATTAAAAAAACTTAATTTAATTAAAAATTTACATATTACTGCTGTTGTACGTCCAGGTACCTCTGGAACAGAGATCTTGCCAGCGGATAATATTGTTTATCTCGATATTGCCAGTCCACCTGATAACCTTTTTTCCTTATTGGGGGAGCCCGATATTGTTATTCATTTAAGTTGGCAAGGTTTATCAGATTATCAGTCACTGAGTCATTTTGAGAATGAATTACCAATGCAATATTATTTTTTAAAACTATTAATTTCTGGTGGTTTGAAAAATTTAGTGGTGACAGGAACTTGTTTCGAGTATGGACTCCAGTCAGGTCCATTAAGTGTTGATATGGATACAAAGCCTGTGACACCTTATGGTCTGGCTAAAGATTCACTTCGTAAACAACTAGAGTTTTTACAAATGCAAAAAGAGTTTAATTTTATATGGGCAAGGTTATTTTATATTTATGGTGAAAATCAGCCTGCTTCCACCTTGTATCAGCAATTAAAAGCGGCTGTTAATAAGGACGAAAAAGTCTTTAAAATGTCTGGTGGGGAACAACTACGCGATTATTTACATGTACGCGATGTGGCGGAAAGGTTAGCTGATTATGCATTAATGAGAAAAAATCTTGGTAAAGTCAACCTTTGCTCCGGTAGTCCTATATCAGTTCGAAAACTAGTTGAATCATGGATAGAGGAAAATAATTGGCAAATTGACCTGCAATTAGGACATTATCCTTATCCCAGACATGAACCAATGGCATTTTGGGGTGCTTAGATTTTATCGCATATTTTTTGCAATTGTTTATCCGTATTAAAAAAAGACAGATAATGCTGTGGAGAGCCTTTTGTTTGGCTAAACCAGGTTTCATTCTTTGCTAGCTCCAACCTTATTTTAGTTAGCGACTTTTTGTCTTTCTGGTTTAATAAATCAATAAATAGTTTTTGATGTTCACCAATCGATGAAAGGAAAATATCTATGGGTTTTAATGCTTCATTATTTCTTTTTTTATCCCAGTTCTTATCGGTTTTGGGTAATAAAAGTAATTCAGAAAATATCTTGCCCCAGTCAGAAATTGTTTTTTCAATAGAGAAGCGTTTTAGGGCTTCATTTTTTGCATTACTTTGTAGCATTTCTTTGAACTGCTCATTATGATAAAGCAATTCAATATAATCCACATATTGCTCAAGATCATTGGCGACCAGACCGCTATACTGGTGATGGACCATATGGTTTTCCATATTGTTATTTAATACCACAGGTGCAATACCTGCTGACATGGTCTCTGCAATAACCTGATCACAGGTGCCAAAGTGATTGTGATTTAATGGATAGCCAAACACATCAAATTGACTTAAATAGGGCATGATATCATTTACTTGTCCGGCAAATGTAAATTTAGCGGATAACTTTTTTTCTTCAATTTCTTTTTGCATACTATCTAGGCTGGAACCATTTCCACAGATAATAAACTTTACATCCGGAATTTTTATCGACAGGCATAAGTGTATAAAGTCAGGATGGAGCTTGGCATAATCCACAGTACCGATATAACCAACCGTGAATGATTTATTTTTCCTTTTAATAATATTCTTTGTATGCTCAATTCCTCCTGTAGACCAGATATGACGAAATTTTTTAGCATCATCAAATTGATTGACAGCTGGGCTTAAATAACTCATAGGGGTAGTGAAAATAAACAAATCAGGAAAGTTAAATAATCTTTTAAAGAAAATATTGGGTGGCTTGTCACCATTCACATGACTCCAGATTGCAAGTCTGTTTGCAGGTAATTGAAATCTTATCAGGATATCCATTAATAGAGGATGGTTCCACCAGTGTATAATGAGAATATCTGTTTGATCAATAAGTTCATTTAAGGTGGTTTTTGCATCATAAATAGATTCAAAGTGACTAATATGGTGCTTGGATAAAAAATCTTTTGCCTGTGGATTAATATAATCCAAACAGGCTATCTGATGTTGGAAATCAGTATTATCTTGAGTTTTTAATAGATAGTTTAGAAGAACTTTGCCTACGCCGCCACCGAGATGAGGCGACAGATGTAAGATTTTTTTTTTAGCCAAAACTACTTAATTCTCTTTAAAAAACCATCAGGACATGAAGTCATCAAGGCTTTATTTTCATAAAATCTGTCAATTCGAAAATCAGAATTTTCTGCTAAATAATCATAAACAGCTGTTTTTGGACCATTTCCTTTGCCCCATGGTCTATTATCAACAAGTTTCTGATCAGCATCTTCTATATAGGTATCTGCTACAACACAATAACTATTAACAGACACTAAGGGTGCATAGGCTTGAAGTTCGGCCAAAACATGCTCATGGGTATGATTGCTATCCAGCATAACGAGGATATTGCTTTTATTCTCTGCAAACTTATGAACCTGATCAATAATTTCAGTATCAACACTTGAGCCTTCTATCATTGTGATTCTTTTACTTAATGGGTGTTCAATAATAGCCTTTTTATTATGCTTTCTTATGTCTATATCAATACCAAGTACATCTCCTTTTTCAATCAGATTGGCATCCTCCAATAAACAAAGCATTGATGAGCTGAAAATTAATGAGCCTCCGTGGGCAATACCTGTTTCAATAATCAAATCAGGTTTAACCTGCCATATAATCTCCTGTAGCGATTGTATATCCTGAGGTAATTGTATAATTGGGCGTCCAAGCCAGAAAAAATTATAGGTGTAGTTGGTTCTTGAACCATGATGTAATGCATGGCTAAAGGCATTCTTAAGTTCATTATCCTGAGAATATTCATTACTCAGTTTATCTTCTAAATCTTGTTCAAATTCTGTCATGGTCTAATAATTGTCTTTTATGCAGATTGTTTGATACGATCACCAAAAAGTTTATCAAGTAGATATAATCTATCTTCATCCATATCGTCATCTGGCGCAGTTGCAGCTTTCAGAGTACCGCAAGTTCTACAAAGTGGATGTTCTTTGCGTTGACCAGATAATTGTTCATATCTAAAGTCCTGATATTCTTTAGCGTTCCAAATTTCATTTAATGAAGAGTTATTTGTATCGCCCAATTTTAATAAGCCATCCCAGTCTGCCAGGCAGGGGTTTACAATACCTTTTGGGTTAACAACCATAGAGTAAAATGGATAATGGCAGGCAACTCTGTCTATGGCAGGCACACCTTCATAAAGTCCTCTTTGAAAGTCTTCTCTTTGACTGGGATCATCTTTTTCAGGTCTAAAATTTGGCCAAATAGGTAATATGGTCTCAATAGAATAAAACGTTGAAATTTCCTTAAATTTATTAATAAACTCCTGGCGGGTCTGCTCCGTTGGCGTTACCCTATCAATAACCTTGACAAAAATTTCACAGTCACCTTTGATACTATTGAGATATTTAATATTTTCATAGATAGTCTCAAATTTAATTTTTTTCTTGGTTGTTTTTAAATAATCATCATCATTTAATCCATATAACGAAATAATAATTCTATCTACCCCGCTTGCAATCAGTTCTTCACTTAAGTTTTTTGTTAATAGACTGGCATTAGTTACCGTACTGATCCTGTGAGCAAAGTTAGTTTGTCTTGCATATTTAATAATTTTTATAAAATCTTTATTGATTAATGGTTCACCAACATTATATAAATGCAGTACCTTAACCTGTTGTGGGAAATTAGCATTATCAATAATATTTTTAGCTGTTTCAATGCTCATCAAACTCGGTTTGTCCGAGATTTCTTTAACAGGGCAAAAAGAGCAGGCAAAATTACAATACGTGCTAGGAACGAGAGTAACAGAAAATGGTGTATCCAAAGGAACCTGTTTGCTTAAGGGTAAACGGTTAACTTCTATTCTTGGAGACATTACTCCAGATGTATTATTGTTGATATCATTCATAATTTATAAACTATACAAAAGTTTCAGAACCGGTATTGGTATGGATATATTCTCTCGGGTGAAAGTTATTATTCATGATTACAGTTTCAAGAGGCTGTAAATCGAAATGCTTTGCCCAGTTTTGCCATAAGCTATACTTGTTGACCATCTCTTCATATTTCTTTTGATAAGTATCATATTTATTCTCATCTCCCAGTTTTTTTGCACAAATTGCGGCAAAATAGAAGGCAAAGGCATGAGTATCAATAACTTTTTCCAACAGTCGTTCAAAAAGGGTTAATGCTGTCTCATAATTTCCAATGGACATATCATAATTGTTGACAAAATTGAGATCCAGATTAATTTCATAAGATTTAGTTTTTATCCAGTCTGCTGAGAAATCATTTGTTGAAATAACCGCCGTATGATAATCAATTGCAAAAGCACTTTCATCATCTGGAAGAAAATTATTATCTTCACAAATTTGATGTAATTCACTACCAGGAAGTGGAATAGCCGTTAGGATACTATGCCAGTTTGCTCCCATTGTGCGCATATCTTCAACACCTTTGGCGATGTCTTCAGGTGTTTCACCCGGATAACCGATAATAATATTATTTAAAACAACAAGGCCTTCATTTCTAAACATCTGGATAACTTTTCTGGCTGTTTTAAAACTGCTTGGTTTGCGAACAACTTTTCTCAAAAAGTCCTGATTCAAACCATCAATTGTGATTAAAGCACGATCAGAGCCAGTTCTAATCAATGCACGGATAATATCTTCATTAATATGCATATAATTTAGATTAAAAATGCGGCAAGAAAAGCCTTGATCAGCGACAAAGTCCATTAATTCAACCGCAAATTTTTTGTCAGCCAGGAAGTGATCATCAAGGAAAGGGAAACTGGTAATACCATATTTTTTATTATAGTAATGAATATCTTCCTGAATTCTTTTCATACTGTATTTTCTAACTTTATGTCCATGAACAAATTGTGAAGCACAGAAAATACATCGAAATGGACAGCCTCGAGTGGCAAACATAACTAGGTCTTTAGAGTTATCGGTACGATCGACACCTAAAGAAAAAACATCATCATTGGAATTAAAATATTCTTCGTATTGTAAAAGCATTTCTAATTCATAAGGTGGAATTTCATCTAAATCATCAAGAAGTGTATTAGAAGGTTCAAACATCAGAGTTGCTAATTTTCGACTTGTTATCCATGAGGCATCCTTATGCAAATATTTAGCAACATCGCCTTGTTTATGTGCTTCAACCAATTTTTCAAATGGTACTTCGCCCTCGCCATAACAAACGGCATCCAACCCATCAAATTCTCTTAGAAAATCTTTATTCATCGATGAAGCAAGATGTCCACCAGCAACAATGGTTGCCTCAGGGTACAGATTTGAGAAATGATCAATTGTTGCTTTCATATCAATATAGGTACTGCTGAAAAGGCTGCTGATTCCAATAATATCTGGGGTCTGAAAATTTTTATTTTTTTCTGAAATTAATTTGATACCATAATTCATAAAGTCTGTAAAATTCTTATCTTCATCACTAAAAAGATAAGATAAATTGACAATGTTATAATCTAATATGTCAACATTTGTGTCAGAATGAAGTTTTTTGATATAGGCGCCGATACATAAGTTACCAACTGGATATTTTGGATCTAATTTTCGTTTAATATAAGCTGCATCAAAATCATTATTAGCAGTATTACTTTGTTCATCACTTGTTACAAGCCATTCAAGAGTATGCTTAAATGGTACATTTGATGGCGTAATTAGCAAAACATTTGTCATAATCTTTTCCTTAGTTAAATATAGCAGGATTGCCGACTAATAATTATGTATAACCATATCATTCTTATCTCCAGGTAATTAGAGCAAAGTACATGCCAATAAATATTTATCATACTTACATATTTTGGATATTATTTCTACCATGTATTTTATGTGCTAAATATCAATGCATTGTTTTAATATCAATGACATTTAAATACAATAGATGAATAATTGTTGACAAAATAGTTTTACTTTTAATTAATAAGGCAAATTGAAATGAATAGTTTAGTAAGTATTGGTTTATTAACATTTAATCGTCCTGAAGGTTTAAAAAAAGCATTGGAGGCAATATTAAATCAGACATATCAGAATTTGGAAATTATTGTCGCTGATAACTGTTCTGAAAATCCTAAGGTCAGTGAGATGGTAAATCAGTACGCTATGCAGGATAATAGAATTAAATATTGCAGACATACAAGAAATTTAGGTTCAGGGTTTAATGGTAGATTTGCCATTAGTCATGCAACAGGGGATTATTACATGTTTGCTGCAGATGACGATTATTTTATATCGGATAATTTAATTGAAGAATTGATGAAACATGCACATGAACATGTTCTTTGTTTTAGTGATCATGAAACCTCTTTTGGTGCAAATGATAATATGAAGAATGTGTATGGTCACTGTGAAACAAAGTTAGATTATTTTTATGCACTGCTTAATCATGGAGGGGGAACACCAGTATATGGGCTTTATAATAGAAAATTAATGGCTGAGATAGGCCTTAACTTTTCTTTTGAAAATGATTTAGAATATTATACTGAAGGCTCAATGCTTTATAAAATATTTTTAACAGGGTTAGTAAAGTTTGTTCCAAATGTTTATATTTATTTTGATAGAAACTCAAAGAAACCAGAGCCACTAAAAATGTGCTACAGTTTTATTGAGGCATATGATAGGAATATAAATGTGATAATGAACTCCGATCTAGATAATGTTGATAAGAAAAATGCGATGCAAATAATTCATGCACATAATTCTGCATATTTTTATGGTTTATTTAAGAATTTAAATCCATATGATCAACAGCAAGTTTTTTATAAAATTCTTGAAAAAGGATATATTAGATTATAAAAGTTAGTAAATAAATGCACCTTCACCAGTTTGTTTGCCTTTCTTTAAAGGTATCGTGCCTCTTTCATAAACGATGACACTATCATAATAATAAATACCAAAGGTATTCTCTGACATAAAAGTTTTAGGTATCATATCGCGAGAATGGAAGGCGTTAAGAGCATCAATATGGCCTTTGCTTATATTGATAAATGTTTCTGGATTATCAATTCCACCTCCAAATTCAGGCCAATAACAGGTATGGGTATCTTCAATAATATATAAGCCATTTTTTGATAATGTTGGGTATAGAAAATCAAAAGAGGATTGCATGTGCTCCATCATATGACTACCATCATCAATAATAATATCAAATTGCCCAAACTCATCAATTAACTGTTGCAGA
>JADGAU010000115.1 GCA_015231865.1 Gammaproteobacteria bacterium
CTTTTCGTCCTTCGGTAAGCATATTGATATCAACAATAATGCCTAAAATATCCCTGACTTTATTAGGATTATCATCAAGTAATTTTTTAGCATTAGCAATACCAACGACTTTAGCAGAATCATCAACACCAATATAAAGCTTTCCACCTTTAGCATTAGCAAAGCCTGCAATCCATTTAATATATTCATCTCGCCAGGATTGTTTGAATTCTGTGTTTTGGTTTTCTTTTGTATTTGGATTTAACATTTTGAAGTTATACCAAGGTGTTTTTTTAATTCATTTATTTTCATAATTAACTCAACAATTGTTTAATATGGTATACCATTGTGCCAGTTTTATTACATTGTTTTGCTAGACCAACCACTAGAATCGATATGAGTAAATTTCCCATATGATTTTTTATCAATATTATCTAATCCAGGAAGATGTATTCCACAATAAGGACAATGAGTAATTTCAAGTATTGTCGTCCATATTGCCTCGCCTTCAGTTTCTAAATAATGGTTTTCCTCAAGGTCGGACTCAGTCGCTTCCCGTTGAATATAAAGATTCCAGATAATCTTTTTTTCAGCTTTGCAATCTGAGCATTCTATATAAATACCTTGTGGCGGTAAATTTTCACATTCATGTGTATTCAATTTATTATCCATTTTTTATCCATTTTCTGCTTATGTGATTATTTCTTTAAACAAAATCCTTCATTAAGTTTAAACCACTATTTAACATTTATACATATCAAAAATCATTTAGCCTACCACCTGTAAAAATTCAGCAATCACAACAAAATCATCAGCTTCGTCTGGCTCAATCGTTAAAACCGGATAGTCTTTATTATCCGGTCTCAGTTCTATTTTTTCATGTCCCCATTCATATTCGCTTTGAGCTGTTTTTTTACTAAAATACCGTTTGATTGTAAATGATGCCTGGGTATCAGGATCTTCATAACCTGATTTTTTAACTAAAACGACTCTGCCATTTCTGGAACCTGCTACACCATATTTAAATAAACAATAACTGCCATCAAGTATGAGCGGTTCCATTGAGTGACCATGAACCTGTGAAATAAACATATCTTTATCAATGGATTTTCTTAGAGCCAGTTTATCGATATCAACCCATTGCTTAATATCATCATCAATTTCTGAGTCAGAAAAACTACCTGCGGCTATTTCTAATGGGTAAAAAGGAATAGCTGTAGTATATTTTTCTTTATTATTCACACTATCTAATAGTTTAAACGGTAAGGTATTGTTCTCAGTGTTAACTGCTGGTTGATCAGAATTGCCTGTATTTAATTCGATTTTGGTGTTTTTAACTTTGTCTGCTAACTTTTTGGCAATACGTTGTGAATATTGAGTTAGTTTATAATCAACTAATTCCTGGATTAACTCATGCAATAACGCTTTGTCTTGTTCATGAATCGAGAAATTCGCCTGAAATTTATTATCATCAACAGTAAACCAGCTTTTTTCCTGAGTCTTATTTTTTTCGGTATAAGCTTTAATAGGATTTCCCAACCAGTATTTATGCCATGATTCACTGTCAGAACTATATTTAGAAACCTGTTCTGATAAATCATTACGTTTTATATCTGGTCGACGATTAAGAACCAAACGACTGTGTTCTGCAATTTGTTGTGTTGTTGGTGGTAAGATAAAACCATCAAGCTCTAAAAAGGATTCTAATAAAATTGCTTTAAATGATTTTATCATTGAAGTGGTTTCAATGGCATCTGATAAAAAGTCACTGAATTTCTTAAGTATAGCTTCAAGCTCTTTATCTTCTTCTAATTTAGCCACCAAAGAAAACCAGGAACCATGCTGCTTTCGCATTTTGCTAAAGTCATAACCATGTAGAAAAAATTCACTGGCCGTTGGTCGGTGCCCCAGAGAAACCTTTAACTCCTGATAATCTTCTGCTGCTGTAGATCGATATTTTTTCGCTAATTTTTCCCAGAAATTAACCAGTTCCGGTTCATAATTGATATAGCAACCATCTGTAATGGTATAGCCACTATTAATCTTAGCAATAATATCTTTAACGCCTGTGCCATTTAATAGCGTAACTGGTTTATTTAAAAATGCATTATGATTACCAATAAAATCAATGACCGATAATTTTTCTTTTTGTGTTTGTAATGATTGCCGTAAACCTCGACCCAATTGTTGTAAAAACAATATTTTTGATTCCGTTGGCCGGATCATCAAAATGGTATCAATTGACGGTAAATCTGTACCTTCATTAAATAAGTCGACTGAAAAAATAATGTCAATTTCACCTTGCTCTAAAAGATTTAAGGCTTCATTGCGTCGTGTTTCAGAACCACTATAAACGGCTGTAGATTTTACATCATTTTTCGAGAAGAAATCAGCCATATAATCCGCATGTTTTTTAGACACACAAAAAGCCAGGGTCCGTGACTGTTTATTTTTTTTCCAATTTTCAAAAATATGATTAGCACGTTTTTTTGTCGCAAACGCGGTATCCAGTTTGGTCGGATCAAATCGTCCGTTTCGCCACGGAATTTCATCATAGTCAACAAACTCATCATAGATCCCATAATAATGAAATGGCACCAGTATTTTTTCATCAATACCATGAACAAGATTTCGTTCAAAAATCAGATTATGATCACATAAAGATAAAATATCGGCTTGGTCGGTTCGCTCTGGCGTTGCAGTTAAACCAAGTAAAAATTTAGGCTGAAAATAAGCCAATAATTTTTTGTATGAATTAGAGCTGGCATGATGAAATTCATCAACAATAATATAATCAAAATAATCGACTGCAAATTGTTCAAGATGCTTTGCTTGTCCAATTGTTAGAATTGAAGCAAAAATACAATCTGCCCGATTATCCTTTGTATCACCATTATATAAGCCAGTTTTAACATCAGGTAATAACTGTACAAATGTCCGCTCAGCCTGAAGTAGTATTTCTTCTCTGTGAGCAACAAACAAAACTTTTTTTGCCTGCATTTGTTTAACATCGAAGGCCGCCAGCCAGGTTTTTCCCATACCTGTTGCCAGTACGACTAAACCGCGTTGAAAGCCATCTTTTCGTGAATCTTCGAGTGCTTGTAAAGCTGGGATTTGAACAGAATTAGGAACAACCTTATCTTCAACATCATCAATAGGAACAACGTTTCCACCAATAAAATTTTCTTGTTTATTAGTAGCTAAATAGCGTTTTTGATAATCATCAATCCAGTCATTATCAAGCTTAATTGATGAGCTGTGATTAAATATTTTTGAGAACTCTGAGCGGATATTAAAAAACTCTTGCGCTGCTTTGGAGGACTCAGGTTGTTCATAGTCATGACGTAAACACCATTCGTGGCCATTGGTTAGTGCCGTTCGACTAATATTATTGGAACCAACATAAGCACAAGCTTGAATAATTTTATCTTTTGCTGTCTTCACAAAAATATATGATTTCATGTGAAAACTAACACCCTGCTCACATTGAAATATTTTTGTTTCTGCCCCTCTTTCTTGCAATAGCATTATTTGCCGCAAAGCATCGGGGTTAGTAATAGAGAGGTAATCAGAGGTTAGTAACTTGATTGACACCTTATGATTTAAAGCATCAAGTAACGGTTCAAAAAGAAGTTTTAAACCGGATTGCTGGATAAATGAAACGGTAATTTCAATTTCTGTTGCATGATTTATAGCTCTAATTAATTTGGGTAATAAAGTATCACTATCGCCAGTTGTCAGCGCTGAACCATTATAGAGTTTATTGGCTAACATTTTTCTAAAACAACCGTTTCCCAATAAAGACCAGAACGTTTTAATTCATCATCTGAATTTTGGGTCGATTTAATCTGATATTGAAATTGTGAAGCCAACATTTCAATTTCCTTGACAGAAACGGAATACATTACACGCTCATCCGGTGACTTTCCATGTCGTAGTGAAATAATTAGTCGACCACCTGTTTTATTTAGTTTAGTAAGTGTTTCAAATGAAACAATTCTTTCCTCTATAGTTAAATGCATCCAGACAGCACTTAATAAAATTAGCGACACCTGGCTATGATAAGAAGTCAGTTTTTCCAGTTTTGGTAAAGTATCTATCACCCACTTAATTTTACTATTCGGATTGGATACAATAAATTGTTCAGAAAACTCTGCTATAGGCTCAACAGCAATTACCTGAAAACCATGATTTGAAAACCACAGCGCATCACGCCCAGAACCTGCACCAATATCCAGAATTAATCCGCTATCGGGTATAAACTCTATCCATTCTTTATGTACTGATTCAAAACTAACTGAATTGTATTGCTCAGCTAATTTTGCATTATTTTTTTTGTAAAATTCTATAGTTGGATTTGTCATAAGTTTGAGTTAGCACACACGAATAGTAATTTCAGAAATCAATGAACTGATATTTAAGTAAGTTACAATTCAAGATTTATTGTTGTACCCAAAGGGCATAAAAGGACTGTTTGCACCCTCAGGGCATAAACAAACGAAGTGAGTTCCGCAGACAATGAATTTGTATTGTGGCTTGCTTGAATATTAATAGAGATCATCTAATAATCAAAAATGGATAAAAAGCAAACAAGCCAATTGCTGTTGGTTGCATTTTATCATCAACAATTCGGTAGGTGTTTGGAATCCCTTAGTTAGCCAGCTATAACGTAAAGCAAATGTTTCGTTTCGACCAAATGCCGTTTTTTTTGGATTTAAAATCATTTTTCTCTCTGCGCAGTCAGTGTGTTATTGGCGTTTTATTTATAGAATTAATACTACATGATTTATTAACTCTAAGCTAATAATAACTTGACTGTAGAATTTGTAATAGGAGAAGTGTATCTGATTAATGCATCAGATTTTGACTATAATATCTAATTGACCAAAATTAGATATTAGATAATTATTCATTAACAATTTGTGCCAGACGTTTAACCAGATTGCTATTATAATATAGACCTTTATCTTGCAATTTTGAAACACAAACAGAAAATGAAGATATCCATCCACGTTGTTTGGCTGTGAGTAATATTCCTAAAGTACCAATCACATTTAGATTCAAATATTCAGCCATATTTCGACCAATTTTCTCATCAATAATGACTTTATCGGCTTTTAATTGACAAGCCATATCAATCGTATATTTTTCGCCTTTATCTAATTCTAAAAGAATCATTTTGTTTTTTAATGGTTTGCTTTTTATGCATTTTACCCACGTTAAAGTTTGCAGTGGAGGAACTTGAATTAGACCACCTTGACTACATTCTTCCACGACTTCAAAAACGACATAAATTTCATTAAATAATCGAGGCATCAATGAAAGTTTATCAATAGCACTTAACGCAATAAATGGTGTGGTATTTGAAAACACTATCATAATAGAGACGTTTCCCGTCTATAGTCATCATCATTGTCATCCAGTAGTACTGCACCCGCTTCCATTGCCTGATTTAAAAAACTGACTCGTGGTATATTTAACCAGTTTGCAGCTGTCCCTGATGATATTTTATGTTCTTTAAACAAATAAATAGCAGTCTGCAATTTCATTAACTCGGTAAACTGTTCTATATCAGAGTGAAGGCTAATTAATATTTCTGATGGACAATCAAGCTGAATTGTATTTTTCATTAGTCAGTCCTGTTTTTAATTAAAAAAATCTATAAGAACAAGTATACAGAAGAAGTTATATAATTTCCCTTTCCCTTCGTCAATACGGTTTAAATTCTCCGCTCTGTAGTCGTTTTTTTCATCCTCATAATGATGGTGGCTCAATTAATAATATCTTTTTCTGGAAAACGTTTAAGTAAAGTCATAAATTCATCTATTATAGTTTCATTAATCTGTAAATTGAGTTTGTACATTTTTGTTGTACCATTATCTTATTCTAATTTAGAATAGTATTGATGGCCATCTGAGCTATGCGATATCAATCTCAATAAGGATAAAGGGGAATCTAATGAATCTTCAAGTGAAGTTCTAGCATTCAACTGATTTTGTGAGTACATACGCAAAACTAAAGAAGCATCTGAACGAAGTGTTTTAATTGAAACATTAGCTCTTAGTTTATCTTTTACAAAGTCTGATAAAGCTGTTTGTAGCTCTAATGAAGTAAACTCAGGTTTTTGGAAATTATTAAAAAACCAATAAAATGCAGTCGCTAATTGTGAGTTAGTTGCTAATAGCCAATGAATCAGCCAGATGGTTGCTTCATCTTCTAAGTAAGGATCAAAACCAGTTTCTTCTGAAAATATTGCAGAACCAATAGCTGTTGGTTGCATTTTATCATCAACAATACGGCATGCTTTAAGCCAGTATTGAATAGACTTAACCATGTTTTTTCCAACACCTAAGATGACAGTTGCATCGTCAGAGTTAAACACTTCCGCAGGTGTTTGGAATCCCTTAGTTAGCCAGCTATAACGTAAAGCAAATGTTTCGTTTCGACCAAATGCTGTTTTTTTAGGATTTAAATTCATTTTCCCCCTCAAATAACCAAAATAAAACTGACGCTTTATTTATATGGATGATATCATTCTGACATAAGGAATACATTATTAAATCGTTAAATTTAAAAACATTCTTTTTTTACCATATGAGTATCAATAGCTTAATTACTGAACCTAAAAATATTCTATCTAATGACTTATATAAAGCTAGTAAAACTATTATTTTTTCAATTCAGAATATCATACATAAGAATTGCGTCATATTTTGACTATTTAATATAAAATTGATGAGATTTTGTTATAGAGATAGCAGACTATTAATATTTTCTTTAAGGACAAACAATGAATAAAACTGAACTGGTTGCTGCTATTGCAGAATCATCAAATCTAACTAAAACTGATGCAGGTCGTGCTTTGGATGCAACTATTAATGCTATCAAAGATTCATCAGCAAAGAGTGAGCCAGTCACATTTATCGGTTTTGGAACTTTTGAAGTAAGAGACCGTTTTGTCTAATTTTAATATTATATGTAATAGCTCTATTCACAACAACTCATAAACTACGCATAATTTATATACCCGTAATCTTTTCAAAATGCTGGCTTCGTTACTTTTGATTTTGTGCTCAATCACATAGTTTGTCTATGCTTTTATGCCCTTTGGTGCAATCGTCCAAAATCAAAAAAGCCTCACTACATTTAGAAATATCACCGGTATATACAATCAGGACTCGAGCTTTCTCTTTACTTAAAGGATAATATTTAAGATAATCTTCTTTATGAAAAAGAAAGAAGTAATAAAAAAATTATCCGAGACTTTCATTTATCAAAAGAATTTGATGTTATCTCTCGTGATATAACACTCCCCTTACAGAGTAAGAAAATAGTTACCTTAATCGGTGTGAGACGTTCGGGGAAAACCTCCTTACTTTATAAACAAATTAATAGTTTGTCTAGCAAGATACCCAAAGAACAAATTTTATACATTAATTTTGAGGATGAACGTCTAAACATACAAAGCGATGAATGTCCTTATCTATAAAGACATCGTAGAGCACTATAGTATTAAAAATACAGTCGCGCTTAAATATTTCTTAAAACGATTAATTAGCTCAACAACCAAACAAATATCTGTCAACAAAATATACAATGAGCTTAAGTCTGCCGGAATAAAAATTGGTAAAAATTCACTTTATGATTTTTTAGATTACTGTCAAAATATTTATTTATGTCTGGTTTTAAATAAATATGATCATTCGCTAATCAACAAAGAGCTAGGTGAAAAAAAAGTCTATTCAATTGATATAGGTTTAAATAATGCCATTGAATATAAGTTCTCAGATGACTTAGGTAAGTCACTTGAAAATGCTGTTTTTTTGGAGTTAAAAAGACAATCTATCCAGGTTTTTTATCATAAAACAGATAGGTGTGAATGTGATTTTATCTGCTTTGATCGTGACAAAGCCATCATGGCTATTCAAGTAACTTATGATATGACCAATGAAAAAACCAGACAAAGGGAAATTAAAGGCCTGCTTGATGCCTGCCAAAAGTTTTCTCTAGACTCTGGCTATATTATTAGTTACGAAGATGAAGATAAACTTAGCATTAATGGCGTAAAGATTATCATTATGCCTTTTTACAAAATCAATCAGTTATTTTAGCTATATTCCTCGAGCATCATAACAATACACATCACAAATATCTCCATAAGAATCATCATATTGGATAAGATTGAGTATGGCTTCAGCCAGAGTTTCTGCACCACTTTCAATTAGTATTTCTTTTATTTCGTTGTCCAAAAGACTATAGACTGTTAATAGATTTAAGAATTTTCAATGAATTAATTTTATTGCAGATTATTTACCCACTCCCTTAATTCTTTACCTGGTTTAAAGTGTGGCGCGAATTTAGCAACTAAAGCAACAGCTTCTCCTGTATTAGGATTTCTGCCAGTACGAGCTTATCGATGGTGTAAGGAAAAACTACCAAATCCACGAATCTCTATCCGTTCTCCCGGAGCTAAAGATTTGGACATATGTTCCAAGATAATTTTTACAGATGATTCGACATCCATCAAATTAAGATCTGTGTGCTTCATTGCTAATAATACAATCAATTCAGACTAATCGATAATCCACACAATAACAGCCTAGGCCAAACCAGTTGTGTTGACTGATAAAAAATATTTAATCCAACACCTATAAAAGTAAAAGTAAGGGAAAATATTTTTGTTATTTAAGAGCCAGAGAAAATATTCAATTATTTAGATGCATCAATGATAGAAATACTATATTTCTTAATATACAGATCATCAGTAAGCAGCTCCATTGCTTCTGCTTTAGCCTGAGCTATCATCATACGATCAAAGGGATCTTTATGTATTGATTCAAGTTTACCAGCTAATTCACCATGAAATATAGAAATTGGTAATTCTTCAAATCCTTCTTCATTGACAATAGATGCAATATCATCAGGTGCTTCAAGTAAGCCTTTATTTTTTTTGATTGATATTTCCCATGAAGAGACACTACTCAAATAAATTCGGTTTTGAGGATTAGATATATACTTCCTTGCGTTTTCACCCAAATTTTTGTTATCACTAATCCACCATAAGAACACATGAGTGTCGATTAAAATTTTTTTCAACTTTTATCTCCATCAAACAAATCAATTATTTCTTGAGGGGTATTAGTAAATTCATCAGATATTTTGACTTGTCCTTTATATCGCCCGGGAGTTCTTTCCTGTATTTTTTCTTTGTGTGGAATCAAATCAAGATAAGGTTTACCAGCTTTAGCAATTACAATTTTATCACCTCCCCAAGCTTTTTCAGCTAATTGTGATAATTTGCTTTTTGCTTCATGCATATTGACTTGTATCGTTGTCATATCTACTCCGTTAGTTTAGCTAGACTTAGCTAAGTTTAGCATAATATTAATACATGGTACTGATTATTTATATCAAATACTCTGATATAAAGCACTGCTAAACATATATCCCGAATTATAGAAGAAACTTCATGTATTTATTCTGAATATTTAGTGTAATATCATGATTTCAATCGATGAAATATTGTTTCTGGCAAATCTAATTTATTAACTAAGTCTGACAGCTCATTATTTTTAAAATGAATAGCGTCATATTTTGATGCATACATACCAAATTCAAACAAAGCTAAAATAAA
>JADGAU010000116.1 GCA_015231865.1 Gammaproteobacteria bacterium
TATAATTCGGCTAACAAGCACTTTAATTGGATGTTAATATGAGAATGCAGTTGTGCTAACACCTTGAACCACGAAGAAAATATGATCACACTGCCATAAGGAGTACACATAATCTAGCATTCCGCATAAGCGACCTTATGTGGAGCGCTACATAAGGTCGCTGAAGAGCCAATTAAGAATCAATTAAAGTAAATTCATGCCCTATTTCCTTTCTACAAGTTAATTTAGACCAAGAGCTTAATATGTAATTTTCTGGTTCAATATTCATCTATAAAAATTATATTGATGATAGTGTATAATTTAAATAAATTAATTTAACGAGTTTCCTATGCCAACAATATCTGAATTTTACGGCATTTTCATTAGAATGTTTTTTACGACACAAAGAAACATCATGAACCTCATATCCATGCTGAATACCAAGGTAATGTTGGTGTATGCTCAATAAATAGTGGTGATCTACTAGCTGGAAAACTTCCAACTAAACAAAATAAACTGATTATTGCCTGGATTGAAATTCATAAACAAGAACTACTTGATGATTGGCAACTTGCAATAAATGGACAAAAACTATTTTAAATTAAGAGGTTTAGATCAATGATTATTACATCTATTAAAGCATGTAACAATTCCCTTTTAGAAATTGAACTAGAATCAGGGAAAAAAGGTTATTTTGACTTAACACCTTATATAAGTTCAGAAATATTCTCACCTCTTAAAGAAACCACTGAACTAGAAAAATTTCATAATGGTGGCTACTTTATTGAATGGGAATGTGGAGCAGACTTATCCAGTGATACAATTGAAGCTGAATTAAAGGAAATTGCTGCTTAATTGCTAAAAATTATCCACATCACACCAGCCCTTCAATAGCTGGTGTGTTGTGGGTAACTTTTATATGTAATTCATTAATAACAGATTATATAAATATGGACAAAATACCAACATACGATAGAAATATTAGCTGGCTACATAAGCACACTGATAACGAATTAGATGTTCTTGAAAGAATTGAAAGAGAAGCTATTGCAAACTTCAGTGGAGATCTTACTGACCTTGAAACAGCATTAGGTGTTCTACGCTTAGGTATTCAACTTGGATGGAAGCCACTAGTTCTTATACATAACAAAAGAACTATCAGAAAATATGAAAATATCTTAAACATAAACTTTAAAGAATTTTTTAAAGAAGAAGGCCCTTCTTGTGACCGTTCATATGGATATGTCATGGCAAAAAAAATTGGTAACTTTTGGAAAGCTGTTAGTGGAGATATAAAGATTTCCAATAAAAAAATTATAGAAAATTAACCAAGGGGTATTTACAACCCTTTTCTCTTTCTTTAAACTAAGGGGTATTTTATATCCTTTAGTTAAATATATTTTTGCAAGTAGAAAATTTAAGTCATTATGTGTCATTCCATGTGAGCGCAGGATGTACATGGATGAACATAATGACGATTTAGTTAATACCCCCCATATAGTAATACGTGGGGAAAGTTGAAATATACTGCCTTAACAGATCATCTTAGTTGTACTTTTCCTTTAAAAGATGATGATATTGAAATAATGCGTTTCTATCTAAAATTCATTTCTATTGTAGGTAATGAATTCACAGGCTTTGTTAATAGAAATGTTGGTATTAATGGATGGGAAAGATCCTATAATATTGGAAATAACGGTGTTATTTTTGCTATTGGAGGTCAAAGAGGAAGAGCTTATCTAAACATCCCTGGAAATGCTTGTACTTTAATCTCACAATCTTCATGGAAACCATTTAAAGAACTTTTGTCTGAAGAATATGATGGAAAAATTACTCGTTGGGATGGCGCCGTAGATGATTATGAAGGAAAACATGAATTTAATTTTGCTTTAAAACAATATTATTCTGGTGGTTTTAATAATGGAGGAAATAGACCACAACTCAGTCAAAGAGGTAATTGGGAATTTGAAGATGGTAAAGGTAAAACTTTATATATTGGGAATAGAGATAATGGTAAATATCTTCGTATTTATGAAAAAGGTAAACAACTTGGTGACTCAAACAGTAAATGGATTAGATGGGAAATTGAATTAAGAAGTAAAGATAGAGTAATCCCTTGGGATGGTAAATGGATTCCTGAAGCCGATCCTAATGCAGGTAGTAAAGCAAATGAGTTATTCGGGCAAAAAGCTGGCAAATGGTAGTCGAAAATAGTCAAAACCAGGCAAAAAGCTGTCGCTTATTAATTGTTAATCCATTGAAATATAAAGAAATTAATGGCGAAGAGAGGGGGATTCGAACCCCCGATACGGCTACAAACCGTATACTCCCTTAGCAGGGGAGCGCCTTCAGCCACTCGGCCATCTCTCCGTATTGAAAAGCAGTTTATCACTGCCATACGATTTAACGGACGCTAGGATACTCTGTGTTTCAATTCATATCAAGTCATAACTGATAAAAACAAGTGTTTTTTATTGACCTGAAACCCAGTTTTAAATGAATAGTATCGATCATAAAATTTCAGGGTCTAAGAACTATCAGCTTTTATTTATTATGAGAACCATCACAAAATGGGGCTCCTCCAGTTTTCTTGCAACCACATAAATAAACAGTAGCAGTTTTTTCTGCTGTAAAGGCTAGCGGCTGAAAATCAGTTCCTTGATGTGAGCCATCACAAAATGGCTGACTTTTACTTTGGCCACAGGTGCACCAGTAATAGCTTTCACCTTCTGTAACATCAACAGCAAAAGGTTTATTGGGCGGGGTAACTTGTTCGGACATAAGAGTCTCCTTTAATTATATAAATAAGTTAATAATTACTGCTTTATTCCTTCTAAAGACAAAATCATTTCAACATCTTTTGATTTAGGGCCTAAGTTTTTCATAATACCAAAATCTGCCATAGCAAATCGAGTTTTACCTTCAAAACCTCGACGGTATCCACCCCAGGGATCTTTACCGGCGCCAATATTTTCAACTTCGATTTCTACAGGTTTTGTCACGCCATGTAAAGTCAGTTTGCCTTTAAGCACTCCTTTGCCATTATCCCCTGGGATGTAGCTTGTGCTTACAAACTTTGCCTGTGGGTATTTATTAACATCTAAAAAATCATCACTGCGAAGATGTTTATCTCGCTCAGCGTGATTTGAGTCCACACTAGCAGTGTTAATGTTTACTTCAATGGTCGCTTTTTCAGGAGCCGCCTCATCGTAGCTGAATTTACCACTAAATTCATTAAAACGTCCATATAGCCAGCTATAGCCTAGGTGTTGAACACGAAATTGGATAAAAGCATGGGCACCTTTAGTATCTATAACGTAATCATCTGCTACCAGTGTCGAACTACCGAATGTTAATGCTGCTAGTAGCAATGGTGTGCCAAATTTTGATAATTTCATAATATTTCTCCAGATTGTTATTAAAAATTTATTTTCCAAAAATACGCTGTAATGTACGATCCCGGTCAATAAAATGATGTTTTATAGCAGCAAGTGCATGAAGTGCTGCTAATCCTATTAATAATATTGCAAGTATAAAATGTACCCAGCCCGCAATATCTTCCTGATTGTTAATTGAAGTAATGCTTGCCGGAATGGAAAACCAGTCAAATACTTCGATAGCACGACCATCTGCCGTTGATATCAGATATCCACTAAACATAATGGCTATTAGTAAGAAGTACAACAGCAGGTGAACGATATGTGCGATTTTTCTTTCCCAGGGTTTATGACTAGATAATGCTTTTGGTGGTGGAGTTAACCCTCTCCAGAATAGACGAAAAATAACTACAAAGAACAATAAAATACCAATGCTTTTGTGTAGCCATGGTCCCTGCTTATACCATTGATGATAGTAATCTAATTCTGTCATCCAAAGCCCTAAACCAAAAAGAGCAAAGACACATAACGCAACCAACCAGTGTAAACTAATCGCAATCAAACCAAAGTGGCTAGTCGTATTTTTAAATTGCATTGTCATTTTTCCTTTTTTGATAGTATTTTTATCCATTAAATAACAAAATTTTAAGAAAACGCACGCACTAAATTATTTGACTGATAGTCCTCAATTGCCTGGTCAATTTCTTCATGGGTATTCATTACAAAGGGGCCATGCTGTACGATATTTTCATTAACAGGTTTACCACTAAGCAAAATGAATCTCACCTCTTGATCTGATGCTTGAAAGTCAATTGGCTCTTGCTCCATACCCAGAGTAACCAGGGTTTGCTCCGGTATTGTTTGCCCATTAAGCTCTCCTGTGCCCTGATACAGATAGAGTAAGTTATTATGCTGTGAAGATAATTGATGTTTAAAACGTCCCCCTGCTTTCACTTTTACATCAAAATAAGAAACATTCGTTATATCATCCACAATTGGAGCAACAGCTTCGTTGAAAGAGCCAATTAGTAGTTTAATTTGATAATCATCTGTTTCAATAACTGGAAAAGCATTTGATTGGTATTCCTGATACTCAGGTGCATCCATTTTATTAGCTGCAGGTAGATTAATCCATAATTGTAAACCGCGCATTAATCCATCTTCCTGTTTAGGCATTTCAGAATGGATAACACCACTAGCTGCTTTCATCCATTGCGCCCCACCAGAACCTAAATTACCTGTATTTCCCATACTATCCTTATGCTCCATATCACCATCAATCATATAGGTAAAAGTGGTAAAACCGCGATGTGGGTGAGGAGGAAAGCCTGCAATATAATCATCAGGATTATTACTACTAATGTAATCCAGCATAAGAAAAGGATCATAATTTCGTAAAGCTGGGATACCAATACTTCTATGCACTCTAACACCGGCTCCTTCTGATGTTTCCATAGCGGGAATTAATCGTGTTTTATTTTCAGTCGTTTTATCCGTAGTTTTCATGACAAGCTCCTAAATAATCAAAAATATTTTAAAACAATTGCATATTTTGTCGATGACGATATTATTAACCTTCACAATAAAAGAATAAACATCAAGTATGAGAAATAATTGTTCTTAATTTTGCAACAATTAATAAGCGAGTAATCTATGGATCGTTTTGAAAATATGAATACTTTTATTAGAGTCGTTGAGGCTGGCAGTATCAGCGGTGCTGCAGATAGACTATCAATTGCAAAATCTGCAGTCAGTCGACGTTTAAAAGAACTTGAAGGACATTTAGGTGTCGAGCTATTTCACCGAACAACCCGAAAAATGAACCTGACCGATACCGGTCGAGCTTTTTATCATCAGTCTGTACGAATCATAGAAGATACTTTAGAGGCTGAGCTGTCAACTTCACAGGCTCATGGCACTTTAAAAGGCAGTTTAAAAATTGCTTTACCTTCATCTTTTGGGCTCATGCATATGGGGCCTGCCATCAACGAGTTTTTGCAATCTAATCCTCTCATTGAATTTGATCTGGATTTTAATGACCGTGAAGTCGACTTAATGCAGGAGGGGTTTGATCTGGCAATTCGTATTGCTAAACTACCTGATTCCAGCCTAATTGCACGTCGCCTAGCCCCCATAAAAACAATCATTTGTGCCAGCCCTGATTACCTTAAACAAAAGGGCCTGCCAAAACATCCAGCAGAATTGGTGAATCATCAATGCCTGGTTTATAACTTAATCAGTGATTATGAATACTGGTCATTTGCTGATTCAGACGGTAAAGATATTAAAACTAAAATACATCCTTATTTGAAAGCAAGTACAGGTGAATTTCTTAAAGAAGCTTCCGTGACAGGACTTGGAATAATTCAAGTGCCAACTTTTATAATTTATAAAGAAATTGAAAATGGTACCTTAATACCTATCTTACAAAATTTTGAGATTGAGACCATCAATGCTTATGCAATTTATCCTCAAACACGCCATTTATCGCAACGAGTCAGGGCTTTTGTTGATTTTTTGATTAATCGATTTAAAGGAACACCCTATTGGGACTCCTACTTAAAACAAACTATAATATAAAGTAAATAACTTGACCAATTTTTATGTAAGTCTACATTAAACTTATGTGATTAAAAATCTAGCCCCCCTCTTCTTAACCAGGCATTATATTTTTCAACATCCCAAAAGTTTTGAAAATAAGCGATAACAGCAAGTTTTTCTTTTAGATTCAGTTTTTCTTTAAATGCAGGCATTTTGCCACCTATGGGGGCTCCACCATTATTGATTGTGTGTATCAACATCTTTAGTGGATGATGCCAGGCATGTGCCGAACCATTGAGTGGTGGTGGTGGGTAAGAACCATCTTCTAACGTTTGTTTCCAGTCCTCTGTTATGCCTTGTGCTTTAATTCCATGACATACAAGACAATTTTTTTCATAAATAAAACGCCCTTTATCAACTTGAAGCTGATTATACCAGCGTGAACTTTTTGTTTCATTTGCATAGACTGGTTCAAATAATACCGTTATTAACATGACAGGGATAAGTATTTGAATTGTCATTAGCCTATTTCCATATTCAGGTTTAATCACAAGATAGGTAATTATTTAATAAGTCCGTACAAATTCCTGGTTAACAGAAATATTTCAATTGTCTCCGATCCTCTTAATCACCTAGAATACTAAATTTTAGCGATTGCCATGTGTATCTATTTATTTAAACAGCTTCTTTAATTTATCTATTGGTAATGGTTTACTCATAAAATAGCCCTGAGCATAATTACAATTCATTGATTTTAATAACTCCCATGTTTCCTTAGTTTCTACGCCTTCAGCTACTACCTTTAAACCAAGGTTATGGGCTAACTGAATAGTCGAAATCACAATGACTTGATCATTTTTATCATGTTCCAAGTTTGAAATAAATGATTTATCAATTTTTAACTCTGCAACTGGTAATTGTTTGATATACGCTAATGAAGAAAAACCAGTACCAAAATCATCGATAGAAATGGTAACACCTAAATGCTTTAATAAATTTAACATATCTATAGATTGCTCAGGATGGGTCATCATGGCACTTTCAGTGACTTCGAATATGACATATTCAGCTAAAATTTGTTGTTCTGATAAAGCATCGTTAATAAAGACATGTAGAGATTCATCCTGCAAGTTTTGTACTTCCAGGTTTATAGCAATATTAAAGGCATTTCCTTTTTTCATACATTGTGAACATTCTTTAAATGCCGTTGTGATAATCCATTGCGATAATTTATTTATTAGGCCTATTTTAATCGCGGTATTAATAATAGTTTCTGGAGATATAAAGCCGAGTGATTCATGATTCCAACGAAGCAATACCTCAACGCCAAATAGTTTTTCGGTGTTCAAGTCATATTTAGGTTGATAATATAGTTCAAGTTCATTATTTTCAAAGGCATTTTTAAGCTCTGAAGATAGGGATAATCTATCAAGAGTATTAATATCTGGCGTGGAATCGTAAAAACTATAATCTAATTTATTATTTTTAGAATGATACATGGCGATATCAGCATATTGCATTAATAGATGACTAATATCTGCATCATTGGGATAAATACTTATTCCAATACTGACACTTATTTGTAAATTATGATTTTCAACAGCGAAAGGTAATTCAATTGCCTGATTGATTTTATTAGCTAAAGGAATAACATTTTCTTTATTGATGTTGGGTAATAATATTGCAAACTCATCACCACCTAAACGAGCAACCGTATCCATTTCCCGAACATGTGATTTAAGTCTTTTACCTACCTGAATCAGTAAAAGATCGCCTATATGATGACCAAGCGTATCATTTACATCTTTAAAGTAATTTAAATCTAAAAACATTAAAACCAGAGATTGTTTCTCTCTATGAGCAATTTTAAGATGATAATCTAAGCGTTCATGCAGCATAAGCCTATTGGGCAACGAAGTTAAGCTATCATTCAAAGCCTGATGTTCAAGGGCCTGCTGTCGTTTATAGACTTGATTACTCATTTCATTAAAGGCATCAATCAAGCTTTGTGTTTCCCTGGTATTTTTTATTGATAAACTTTCAAGCGTATGCCTACCAAATGCTTTACTTTTAAGTGCGCTAGCAATTAAGGTAATCGGTTTTATAATAAAAAATCTTAAAGCACTTAATGATAATAAAATATAAACAATAAATAAAATAACCAGCCACATCAAAACGCCTCTTAAGTCTGTTTTGGAGCGGTTAAGCTTAGACAGCGCTAAATTATTAATATTTGACAGATCATTATCAATTTCATTTAAGTTTTTTTCAATATCATCTAGTAATGGTATGATTTCATCTCTCATCAGTTGGCTATCTTTACGCCATTTAGAAGTATGATTAATATAAATTACTTGTTGAAGACCCTGTTGCCAAACATTAATTTTTTCTGGCAATGAATCAATTATTGTTTCTCCTTCAAATCCGTAAACACCTTCAAGCTTATATTCTACAAGGTGTTTTACCCTATCTTTAAGATCTTCTAAATAACTTATCATAATTTCTTCTTGATAAAACAGAGACTTTTCATCAAAAGAGCCTAATCTATTTGCCAGGTATAATCTAAACTCAGATATAGCACTAATCCATATTTTTTGGGCTTTTAATACTTCATAAAGGATATGGGTATTAAAGCTTGTTTCTTCTTCAACAAATTCATTAATAATAACGTCAAAAATAGAGATTATTTCTGTTCTAACAGGGCGCATGTGATTAGTAGCAATGTTAAGGGCAGGAAATTGTAAATTTGCATTTACTCTAATGATAAATAATGATTCTACTTTGCTCTTAAATTTATCCAGTTTGTTACTAATTTGATTAATAAGAATATAGCTTGGTAATTTTTGAATTTCTTTATATTTAGCTAATTGTTGGAGGTGGGACTGAATTTGTGATAAATCTGCAGCAAAAGCTAAATCATAATTATTAATCTCAGGTTCCAGCATAAAATTATCAACCTGAGATTTGGCATTATGAAAATGTTTACGAATATTAGCTGTTTTCTCTAAAAGGGAAGATATATGGTCAACTTTCTCTACAAATTTACTGGTTTTCTCAAAACTATCATTATAAGAAACGATAGCCATTAAAATAACCACAAACGCAAGTATTAGAGTAATAATAATATATTGGGTTTGTATACTTATTAGATTTTTATTTTTTCTAAATCCTAATAACATAGTATTTTCTTATTGTTATATATTGTTATATATAAAAAAGTGATTTATTACCTTTTCACTCTATTTTATATTAAAATTAACTATTAGGGGGAAAAATGATAATAAATAATTTGCATAGCTGTTTTCATGTACTGATAAAAACAATTTTATTAATTAATATTGTACTGACTGTATCTTGTACCAAAGAATCAGAACCTTTTTTACGCGTTGGAACTAACCTTTGGCCTGGATATGAAACCCTATATCTTGCACAAAATAAGTCTTTTTATAACACGGATAAAATACGTTTAGTAGAATTGCCTTCAGCCACCGAGGTCATGCATGCCTTTCGTTCAAAAAATATTGAAGTTGCAGCATTAACGCTTGATGAAGCCATGTCCCTGGCAGATACAGGCTTGGATATAAAAGTTTTTTTAGTGATGGATATATCACACGGTGCGGATACTTT
>JADGAU010000117.1 GCA_015231865.1 Gammaproteobacteria bacterium
GGCACTAATAAATAAAACGGGCCCATCTTTTTTACCATGAATCACATGTACAGGCATAGAAACCGTTGTTTCAGAATGCAATCCTGGTAAGGGTAAATGAACAGTTTGGCGTTCACCTGCCTTAATTATTTGACCATTGATTTCAAAAGGTTTTCTCATAAATCATCATCATCTTTCGTTTGTTCGTGATAAGCGTGGCACTTCTAAATAACAGGGAATAGATAGATTGTGCAATATGGTTACTTTGAAATATTTGCCCGCGCATGAGTTGTGGTACTAACAACTCTAATAGTATCGATTCTAGGCTAATCACTCAATAAAAATATTTATATTTTCAGTGTTTTTATTTAAATTTAAACTTAATGACAGTTGTTATTTTCTATGATTTAATATCATCATCATTTTCTGATTATTCAAAGGCATTTCTAGTGTCAAAACCTCGTATTCTATTTATATTAATATTTATTTCTATTGCCTCTGTTATTTTGTATCAGGTACAAGACCGGTTTGATCATATTGCTAATAAAAAAAAGTCCTCAAAGGATAAAAAAGGGGCAATTCCTGTTCTGGTCGAGCCAATAACAAAACGTTCTATATCTTTAATTAAACAATTAAGCGGTTCCCTGGAAGCACATTCGGAATTTATTGCTTCTCCAAAAGTCAGTGGTATTGTTAATAAACTCTATTTCAATCTGGGCGATAAAGTATCTCGTGGTGAAATTGTTGCCATATTAGATAGTGCGGAATATGAACAAGCGATATTGCAGGCTGAAGCTGAGCTTGAAGTTGCAAAAGCGAATTTAAATGAAGCGCAAAGCCTGGTTGAAATTAATAAACGCAAGCTTAAACGAATTAATGATTTAAGTAGCAAAGGTGTCAGTTCAGCTTCTCAGCTGGATTTAGCACAGGCAGACTACTTAGCCAGTCAGGCTCGTGTAAAAGTAAGTATGGCAGAATTAACACAAGCTAAGGCAGTTCTTGAAACGGTTAGAATTCGTCGGGATTATACCAATATAGCCGCAAACTGGCCGGGTGATGATGAACTAAGATATGTTGCAGAGCGCTTTGTTGATGCAGGTGAAACCGTCGACGCGAAAACGCCTTTACTTAAAATTGTGAAACTGAATCCAATAACGGCAGTTTTTTATATTACAGAAAAAGGTTATAGCGATTTAGCTCAGGGGATGACGGTTTTATTAACTACTGATGCCATAGCAACTAAGGAATTTAAAGGCAGAATTACCCGTATTGCACCTGTGTTTGATGTTGAAAGTCGCCAGGCAAGGGTAGAGGTTGAGGTAAATAATGATGACTTATTTTTAAAACCGGGTATGTTTGTACGAGCGGAAATTATTTTACAGAAAAAAGACAATGTGAATGTTATTCCCAGAAAAGCAATTAGTAAACGAGAACAGCAGCAGGGTGTTTTCTTATTAGATAAGAGCAATAGTAAAGTCAGCTGGCAAACTATTGAAACAGGTATTGATCAAGATGAATTGGTGGAACTGATCTCACCCGACTTGCAAGGAAAAGTTGTCACTATGGGTCAACAATTCCTTAAAAATAATTCCTCGATTATGTTAGCTAAAGCGGCCAAATAAATGAATCTTGCCAGGATCACGGTTCGCAGACCGGTTTTTACCAGTATGGTTACGTTGATCATTGTCTTGCTTGGTTTTATCTCATTGACTCGCCTGCAAATCGATTTATTACCGGCTATAGAATTACCAACATTAACAGTTCGTACGCAATTTGAAGGTGCTGATCCAGTCGTGATGGAAAGTATGGTAACGCAAATTGTTGAAGAAATTGTCTCTACTGTTCCGGGAATTGAGAAACTAACCTCAACCTCTTATGAGGGACAAAGCAGTGTCAAGGTAAGTTTTGGATGGGGAACATCAATTGATGCAGTTGCGGTAGATGTGCGAGCTACGCTTGAAGATGAGATCAGTGAATTACCCGATGGCATTACAGGTCCAAGGGTTAGTAAATTTGATATTGATACTTTTCCAGTTGTTATTCTTGGTATTTCCAGCAAACTTAATCCGGTTGAATTAACCGAAATTGTTGAAAAACAAATTCGTTATCGCCTTGCCAGAGTACCCGGTGTTGCCCAGGTAGATCCCTGGGGTGGCTTTAATCGTGAAGTCCGTGTTGAACTTGATCCTGCCCGTATTAATGCCTTTGGTTTGTCTTTGGATCAGATTATTCAGGCCATTCGTGATTCCAACCTCGATAGACCTGCTGGAAAAATACAGCAAGGCTCTTATGAAGTCACCTTAAGAGCACCGGCAGAGTTTAATTCCTTACAGCAAATTAAAGATACCATGATTTTTAGGCATCAAGGTGCAGTGATTACCCTTGGTCAAATTGCTAAAATCAATGATAGTTATGAAAAGAAAAGCAGAATCGTTAGAGTCAATGGGGAACTAGGTTTAAGAGTTGCCATTCGAAAACAGCCTCAGGCTAATACGGTGAAAGTGGCTGAGTTGGTGCTTGAAGAAATTAGTAAATTAAATCATGACTTTCCTCAAATAAAAATTATGGCAGTAACCAATCAGGGTAATTTTATTCAACGCTCAATTGATAATGTCTCCAAGTCGGTTTTATTTGGCGGGGTACTGGCTATTTTTGTATTAATGCTATTTTTACGAAGTATACAAAGTACCTTAGTGATAGGTATCTCAATTCCAATTTCCATTATTGCTACCTTCGCCTTACTTTATTTTAGTGGTTTTACTATCAATCTAATGACCCTGGGCGGTTTAGCGCTTGGGGTTGGGATGATGGTCGATAGTTCGATTGTAGTTCTAGAAAATATATATAGAAGAAAGCAGGATGAAAATGAAAGTGCAGATATCGCTGCAGTAAATGGTAGTGGCGAAGTAGCATCAGCTGTTATTGCCGGTACGGTTACAACCTTAGTAATTTTCCTGCCGTTAATTTTTGTACAAGGCGTAACGGGTGAATTATTTAAGGAACTTGCCTATGTGATAATGTTCTCTCTATTTTGCGCCCTGCTGGTTGGTTTAGGTTTATTGCCGGTATTGGCAGCCAAATTATTAAAAAATAATGATGTTATTAATACTGATAAGGTCGGGATATTAAAGGCAATTAGTCAGAGCTATCATGATTTATTGCTATTTGCGTTTAAATTCAGGTTTCTTACTATTTTATTAACAGTGCTGATCTTTGTCGCCACTTTATATCTTAGCCCCTATATTGGTACAGAGTTTATTCCACCCAGTGATGAGGGGCAAGTGCGTGTTTCCGGCGAAATGGAAGTTGGTACTCATCTGGATATTATTAATGAACAATCCAAAATTCTTGAGGAGATGCTTTTTCCCTTAGTCCCGGAAGCCAAATCCTCGGTTGTCAGTGTTATGTCTTCTGGAACACGAGGAAGTTCCAAGGCAAGAGTGTCAATTAACTTAACTTTAACGCCTGCTGCACAACGACAGCGCTCGAATAAAGCCATAGCTAATGATATACGTAAGAAATTAACTGGAAAAATTCCAGGCATGAAAATTCGTGTTCGTGCACCACAGGGACAATTTTTATTAGAACGTATTTTATCAACTACAGAGGGCATTACTGTTGAAGTGCGTGGTTATGATTTAGATACGCTTAATATGCTGGCTTCACAGGTGTCAGATAGTATTGAACAGATTGAAGGTATTACCGATGTTGAGTTAAGTAGAGACACGGGCATACCACAGCAGGAGATTCATATTGACCGTGCCAAAGCAGCAACTATGGGGATTAGTGTTAAAGATATTTTAACCGTTATTGAAACCTCTGTTGCCGGCTCAAAAGCGGGTGAATATCGGGTTGAAGGTAATTCCTATCGGATTTTAGTACAACTGCAGGATGCTGAGAACCGTTCTATTGAAGAAATTCTTAACTTAAATGTGCAATCACCCAGTGGTGCTAAAATAGCTTTAAGAAATCTAGTTTCTACAGAGCGAAATGAGGGACCGGTTACCATTGAACGAAATGACCGTCAGCGTATTGTCAAGGTTAGTGCGAATGTTTCAGATAGAGATCTTGGTTCAGTTGCTGCGGATATTCAAAAGGCCATTGATAAAATTGCAACACCACCAACTTATGAATTGCTTATTTCCGGTAATTATGAAGAACAACAACAAGCTTTTAAACAATTAATCATTTCTTTGGTTTTAGCTTTATTCCTGGTTTATATGGTCCTTGCTTCACAATATGAATCCTTGAAAGATCCATTTATTGTTATGTTCTCGGTTCCACTGGCTTCGATTGGCGTGATATTAACTTTATTTCTTAGTGATACAACAATGAATATTCAATCGGCCATAGGCTGTATTATGCTTGGCGGTATCGTTGTTAATAATGCCATTTTACTGGTTGATTTGGCGAACCAATTAAAACATACCGGAATGAAGGCTACCCAGGCAATTGCAGAAGCTGGCAGAAGAAGGTTAAGACCCATTTTAATGACGACACTGACAACCATTTTAGCATTACTACCACTAGCAATGGGTATAGGAGAAGGTGCAGATGCACAAGCACCACTTGCCAGAGTGGTTATTGGTGGATTATTTACTTCAACATTGATTACTTTGGTTTTTATACCGATGGTTTATAGTTTGTTTTATCCTGAGGAAAGTTGATAGATTTTTAGATGCTATTCATTCGCACGTAATGCCTCCTTTTCCCTTTAAGCACCAACAGTTAGAAAGAAGCAACCTTTGAGGAGTTTAAGCGAGTTTAAGCCATACAAAAAATCTACCCACCTAAAAGCTTCTTAGCAGATCTGATATCATTTTCGTGTTTTAACTTATTTTGCTTGTCTCTTTCCAGAATCTTTATTATTAAATTATTAAAAATTGCTTTAACTTCATTAATGGGATGGTTAAATTGTAATTTCATTCGGTACATTGGGAAGCCGGCAAGAAAAACCTCTTCCTGGTCAATAACATAAGCTCTTAGATTGAGTTCAATATTGTCATCGGGGCCTTCAATATTAACACAAATAGACTTTCCTGTATCAATGGGATCTGGCATAACAACGTTCATTTTTCCGTTTGATATTTCATCTAGTTTATTTTTAATTTCATCCATATCCAGGTAAGAAATATTAATATGGTGTGAAAATTGTGTATGGTGATCTCCATTTTCAGAATCTTTGCTTTCAAAAAACATTTCAAGCAACTTATTAAATCTCAGTTCGTCTTTATAATGTAACTTAGTAAACCTAAGAGCAGAATGAAAATTATTGTCACTTTCCCAGTAACGTACAATAATAGCTTCAATATGAATATTATGTTCTGGCGTGTAGGGTATGGTAAGAATGACATGTTCATTTTCAGCACCAATAAACTGACTGGTTTTAATTTGTGCGCCACCCCAGGAAATATTATCTAATTTGGCAGAAATAGTTTTATCAGAATCAGGGAAGTTTATTTTTATAATACTGGAAAGTGAAATGCGTGGCTGAGTTCGTGACTCGCTATCTTTTACGATTGTTCTATTGAAAGATGCCTCTATAATGTCTATTGCATCATTATATATTTCATTGCCGTAATTAAGCAGTAACTTATGTTTGCTGCTAAAAACATCTTCATTTAATACATTAATTGACCTTTTTAAGGGTGTTTCAGCGACATTCCCCATGTTCTGGGCTAAACATAAGGCCAGCAAACGAGAGATCTTTTTTTCTTTTTCTAATTCATTCACGATTTAATGTTTACAGTAATTAATTTCTATTGAAGAAACGAGACTATTAATTTAACAATTTCATAAATAGTAATTTGATAGTATTTATAGTATAGATCAAATACTGGAATATAAGTAATCATTCATATAAATAAATTAAAAGGACTGCTGCAACTAGCAGTCTTATTGATTGACTAAAGAAGGCTTTATACCCGTTCCTAAAAATTATCAATAGCGATCATTTTTATTAGTAAATGGTATTAGAACTAGAGAATCTATCCAGAAAAAGAAAATTTGGATTACTTTGTAAAATCCCCAAACCCCATTGAAAAATAATAATAATCAACCAATATTATCATCTAAACAATACTATTAAATCTATCCAACTTTGTATCGGGAGATTACAAATGAAACGCATTTTTCTGTTTATTATGACTAATATTGCCATTATGGTTGTGTTAAGCATTACCCTTAGAATACTTGGTGTAGACAGTATTTTAGCAAGTAATGGTTCTGACCTAAATGTGCAGGCACTGGTTATATTCTCGGGTGTCATTGGTTTTGGTGGTTCTATTATTTCTTTATTTATGTCCAAATGGATGGCAAAGCGAATGACTGGCGCTGTTGTCATAACACAAGCTACAAATAACCTTGAAGCCTGGTTGTTAGCAACTGTTGAAAAACAAGCAAAAATTGTTGGAATTAATATGCCAGAAGTTGCAATTTTTCCATCGCCTGATATGAATGCCTTTGCTACCGGTGCAAGTAAGAATAATTCTCTGATGGCAGTATCACAAGGCTTGCTGGATAATATGAGCCAGGGTGAAATTGAAGCCGTTATTGGCCATGAAATGAGTCATATTGCCAATGGTGATATGGTTACGCTAGCTTTAATACAGGGAGTTGTTAATACGTTTGTGGTATTTTTGGCTCGTGTTGTCGGTCATATTGTTGATCGTGCCATTTTAAAAAATGAGCGTGGTCATGGTATTGGTTATTTTATTACCGTATTAATTTCTGAAGTTATCTTATCGATATTGGCTTCAGTCATTGTTATGTACTTCTCTCGTAAACGTGAATATATTGCGGATACCGGTGGTGCTGATTTAGCAGGGCATCAGAATATGATCAATGCCTTAAAACGTCTTGGTCAGGTCGAGCCAGAACCATTACCAGAACAAATGGCAGCTTTTGGTATTAATGATAAGGCTGGTTTTATGGCATTGTTCTCATCCCATCCTTCTATTGAGTCAAGGATACAAGCTTTAGAACAAAGAGCCAGGGCTCGATCTTAACAACTAAACCTATTACTCTACATTTTCTCCTCAACTTTACGATGAGAGAGGGAAAATGTATGAGAGGATGAAACGAAAAACGCCTCGCTGTATCCGCAAATATCAGCGCTATAGAAACTTATTTATTGGGCGATAACTCGACAACATTATCTTTTTTTTCAGTCATAGGTTCTGTTGCTTGGGGTTCATTTAGCTCTGCTTCATCATCTCCCTCTGCTCCTAATAATCCCATCATGGCGCGAAGGTTTTCCACTGTTTGTCTATTAATTTCTTCTTCTTCTTCATCAGGAACAAAGTCATCAACGGCATTACTAAGCCCAGTGTCTGGTTCAGTTTCAGATATTTCTTCAGTTGTATTAGGCGCTTCAGGATTATCATCTTCTGTTTCTGCAATCATTTGTGCGACAGTTTTTGGAGCCTTTGCTATTGGCTCTGGCGTAGCAATTGTTTCCGGTGCTGGTTCTGGCTCAGCTTCAGCTTGTTCTGGAACGGAATCGGATTCTGGATCAGGTTCAGCCTCTGGTTCATTTACTGCTTCAGTAACTTCAGTTGCTTCAACTTCTTCAGACATTTCGGCTTCGGATTCAGCTAAGGTGTCAGATTCTTGTATTGTTTCAGGTTCTGCATGTGATTCTGATTCAGGAGTCGCCTCAGGATCTTCAGGTATTTCTACTTCTTGCTCAACTTCTTGCTCAACTTCAGCTTCAGAGGTAGGCTCAGACGCTTCAGTTTCTGAGACTATATCAGCTTCAGGTAGAGTTTCATTTTCTATTGTTGATTCTGTTTCGGATGCAAATTCAAGTTTTTCAGAAACTTCAGCTTCCATTTCAGATTCTTCAATTTTTGCTTGCTCTAATTCTTGATCATTTACATCAGTATTTTCATTACTATCATTATCACCATCACTCATTTCTTCGGTATTAGCAGAAACATCATCTTGCTCAGTTTCTTCAGTGCTTGCTTGAGGTTGAGCTATATCTTCATGCGTTAGTTGATTTAATGATTTAGCCACTTGATTTTGATATTTTTCATCAGAAACATCTTGACCAAGTTTATATGCCAAAAATAAACATTCCGATAACTCATCTGTTTTTTCAGGTGTTAGTGATAAATCCTTAGTAATTTTTTTTAATAACCAGGCTTTAGTATCTATCTGGCGCTCTATAGATTCAATTGATATAGGATTATTATTTTCATCGTAAATAATTGTATCAGATAGGTTATTTTCAATAATTGAAAGCAACATTTTTATTAACTTTTTCTTTTTCATCTGTTAGCCCTATATTAAGTTGTAAATCAGAAAGCACCTTTATTATGTATCGGTTATCAATGATGTTTTCTTTAATGTTAATTCATCAGTGGAATAATTCAAGACAATTGGTTGAGTTGTCTAAAAAATTAGCATATAAAACTAAAAACCGTATATGGACTCTGTCCTGATTTTAAGTAAACATTGGTGTTTTAACAAAATAAGGTGATACTCTCGCTCCTGAATCGATAGAAACGTGGGGCGGCGGACTGGTTTTTACGCGCGTATATACTTATCTATGAACATTTAAATATTCTTCAGACCAGATTTCTTTCTTTTTTTCAAATTCTGAGAAAACATTTTGATGAATCGTTCTAAGAAATAGAATTTCTTGCAGCGCATCAAATTCAAAACCTTGTCGGTCTCTATTTTTGTCTAGTACAAGTAGTTTTTTACAAAATGGTATAAATTCTTTATAACCCCAAAATAGGATTATTTTTCCCATGACATGAGGATATTTTTCTTCCAGGCATGATTTCAGGTTTATTGGTGGTGGTTCGTAAAGTTCAGCTTCAATAATTTCAGCATGCATTTCTGGTAGATATTCTTGTTTAATAAATTTTAATGGATCTGATTTCGTTGTATGTTCAGTGATATTCCAGCTATCATCAATTGGGTTAAACCATTTTACTTTAAAAATTAATTTGGGCATTTTAAATTTTTAGCCTGTTTATTTTAATTATCAATAAAAAATATTAATCGATTGATGAGTTAACCATTAAGTTCTGTCTTTTA
>JADGAU010000118.1 GCA_015231865.1 Gammaproteobacteria bacterium
AACAATGGTTTAATTCCATAAGTGTCATATATAAATTGCTGATTGTTATATTAGCTCCGCTGATAATCGTTACTGCCTTTGCATGGACCAGTATCGAAAGAGAAAAAGCTAATTATAACACCATGCTTGAGCTAAAAAGTTATATAAGAATTAGTCATAAACTATCTGCTGTTATTTTGGAATTACAACGGGAACGTGGTTTATCATTCGGCTATAAAATCGATAAGTCAAACTTACAAGTCCATAATTTAATTCAGCAAAGAATAAAAACAGTACAAGCTGTAAAAGAGTTGATCTTAATTAATAGACAAATAAAAAGCTCTGGCGATGCAGAGTTTTATTTAACGAATCAAAAAGTCAACCAGGAATTAGAAAATTTATTATCAGTTAAAGAGATTTTATATCAACTCTTTTTAGGAGAGTCTGCTAATGTTTTTAACTATTATAGTCAAATAATTGATGATTGTTTGCATCTTATCAATTACCTTCCGTTAGTCGTATCTAACACTAATATCACTAAGTTATTATATACTTACTCTAACTTACAATTGATACAGGAATCTTTAGGTAAAGAACGAGGATATTTGCATGGTTTATTATCGAAAAATCAATTTAATGTTGAGCAAATAAGTCAGGTCCATCAGTATAGTTCAGAATTTGATTTTTCTCGAAAAAAACATAATGAATTTGAGTTTGATAAATATCAAACTTTACTCAATAAAGTTGAACAAAGTGAACAAGCTAAATTTGTAGTTCAAATTCGTACAAGACTGGGAAACTATATCAATAAGCAATCAGTTTTAAATGAGTTTCATGAGTTAATGGGATATGGAGGATTGATTCATTTATATAAAAACTATCTCATACGTGGAAGTGAAAAGCTTTATTCACAATTTTACCGAAAACACATTCAAGCACAATTACTATTAGAATCACTCAAACAAGTAGAATTTTTATCAGAACGTGAACAATTCCATATTAAACAAATTTCAGCTACGATTGCTGATTATTATCATAAAATAGATGAAATCAAACGGTTACAAGCTCAGGGTTTCACTGCAATAGAAATTGATAAATTAGTGAAGGTTAATGACCAACCGGCATTAGATTCTTTAAATATTATAAGAACTGAGTTAGTTGATATAAGTGCTTCTAAGTGGTGGGAAGTTTCTACAAATGTCATCGATCAGTATTTCAAAATTAGTGAAATTATTGTTAGTGATATCAATACAAATATTGAAAAACTTCTAATATCAACTTCGAAAAGGGTTCAACTACTGTTTCTCCTGTTAATTTTAAGTGTCATTTCAGGTTTGCTTTTTGGTTATATTTTAATTAGGCGCTTAGTGGTCGATATTAAAGAAATTTCCAGGGTTTTAGTTAAAAGCAGGAAAGACTTAAGCTTTAATGAATTGATTGATGTAAAAGGGGAAGATGAAATAGGGCAAATGGCAGAGGAGTTTAATCGCTTATTTCTGGAAAGAAAAGTACATGAACAAAAATTGAATTATGCAAAAGAGCAAGCTGAAGCAGGAACAGAAGCAAAAAGTCAATTTTTATCAACCATGAGTCATGAAATAAGAACACCAATGAATGCTATTATTGGTATGTCTCATTTAGCCTTGCAAACTGAGCAAAATGAAGAATCTAAAAAATATATAGAAAATGTGCATCAGGCAGGTAAATCTTTACTTGGAATTATTAATGATATTCTCGATTTTTCTAAAATTGAGTCAGGTAAAATGGAACTGGAAAGTATTTCTTTTAATCTGGATGAAGTGCTTGATAACTTGAGAAATATTATTCAATTTAAGGTTGAAGAAAAAGGTTTAGAATTGTTGTTTAATCTAGACCCTAAAATACCATTAAATTTAGTTGGCGACCCATTACGACTTAGTCAAATCTTTATTAATCTGGTTAATAACGCGGTTAAGTTCACAGACAGTGGAGACATTACTATTAGCAGTAAGCTAATAGATCAAACAGATAGTGAATCAATTATTCAGTTCTCGGTGGAAGATACCGGTATCGGAATCTCAGACAATGCAGAATCTAAATTATTCCAACCCTTTACCCAGACTGATTCTTCTATTTCAAGGAAATATGGCGGTACAGGTCTGGGTCTTACCATTAGCAAAAACTTTGTGGAGTTAATGGGGGGAGATATCTGGATAGAAAGTACGGAAGGTATTGGCTCTACTTTTTTCTTTAAAGTAAAACTGGGCTATGAAGAAGAATCGCAAACCTTGGCGCCAGAACAAGACCATTCAATTCATGCTGTGATGACTAAAACTCAGGCAATGAAATCTTTAATAGGAGCAAAGATTTTATTGGTGGAAGATAATGAATTAAATCAAAAGGTTGCTTCTAAAATTTTGTCAAATCAGGGTGTTAATGTCAGTATCGCTAATAATGGTCAGGAAGCACTTGATATGCTAAAACCTGGATTATTTGATGGGATTTTAATGGATATTCAAATGCCGGTGATGGATGGTTATGAAGCAACCATGGCTATTCGAAAATTCGAGTATTTTAAGGATTTAGTCATTATTGCTGTCAGTGGTAATTTAATGCCAGAGGAAATACAATTAATGTATGACTCAGGTATGAACGACTATATCCATAAGCCTATTGATGTTGAAGAAATTTTTATTAAACTGGCAAAATGGATTGAAGTAGATGATCAAAGCTCAGTTCGAACTATTGGTTCACAAATAACAATAGAACAAGAAGCAGGATCTGATAAAGAAAATTCTCAAGCGAGTGTCTTTTATCAAATATTTAATCCAAAGCATATCGATGTACAAAGAGGGTTAAAAAACACACAGCAATCGACAGAGTTATATGCAGAAGTTTTAAATAAATTTTTTGTATCCTATGAAAGATTTGACGACATGATTATTCAAAATCTTATAAAAATCAAACAAGAACAACCAGAAGAAAATTCTATATTAAATGATTTTATAAGAGTTTTTCATACCCTGAAAACAGCTTCAGGCACAATTGGAATTAGCAATATTGAAGAAAAATCGGAACAAATAGAAAACCAACTAAAGTATTTAGATGGTAGCAATATAGAACTGAGTCAACTCCAAGAAATAGAGGTAGATATTGAGAATTTACGGCTTGATATGACTATTTTTATTAACCATTTAAGAGAGGTAATAGAAAATCATGTAGAGATATTTATTCCTCAAGAAATAGAATCAGAACTACCTAAGAAACCATTGGCTGAACAGGAATTTTTATCAGCGCTAGAAGATATTCGTAAATTAGTGATTGATTTTAATTATGATGCAGTTGATTTGGTTTCTGACTTGATAACTAAATGCCAATACAAAGAGAACTCAAAGATCTTAAAGAAACTCTTGCATCAAATTAAGGAGTATGAGTTTTCAGATGCCGAAGAAACGATTGAAACAATGTTAGAAAATAGTAGATAACCATATTTACTTAGGGGGAGAAGTGATTGATTTACCATAATCTAATTCAATCTTCCTTATTTTTACTACTAATGGGTGGTGGTATTAGTTCGTAAAAAATGCCTTAATATGATTATCAGTTAACATCAAATTATTAAGCATCTAAAAGAGCAACAGCCTTAAGTATAACTAAGAGAACAGACAAATGAGAACACTGGCAGTATACAACTTAAAGGGCGGCGTTGGAAAGACGACAACTGCCGTTAATATGGCTTACTTATCAAGTCAGCAAGGTTTTAAAACCTTAATTTGGGATTTAGATCCGCAAGGTGCTTCAAGTTGGTATTTCGATAGTTCCCATACTCGTAAGATTTCAGCTAAAAAAATATTGCAGCCTCAGGAAATTGCCTATAAATATGTGCAAAAAACAGGTTATGAAAATCTTGACATTATTCCTTCTGATGTTTCATTTCGTGATCTGGATCATCATCTAAAGGAACAAGGTGAATTAACTTATTTTTCAGAGGTCTTAAATCAATTTAGAGATAATTACTCTCTGATTATTCTGGACTGCCCGCCAGGCATTTCCCACTTAACCGACAATGTTATCTATGCGTCAGACGGGATCTTAATGCCGGTAATTCCAACCTGGTTATCTCTTCATAGCTACACACAATTGAAGACTTATTTAAAAGATAATCAACTTCCAAGAAGACACATCTATCCTTTTTTTAACATGGTCGATGTCAGAAAAAAGCTACACATGAGTTGGCTTAGAGTTCCGCCATCTAATATTAAAAAAATGTTAAAAACATCAATTAATACTTCATCAAATATTGAAAAAATGGGCGCACACAGGGCGCCTTTGGAAACATATGATGAACAATCAGATATTGCAGCGGCTTATCGGGCTTTATGGAAGGAAATTAGCAAGAAAATTTCTGTTTTTTAGAATAGCCTAACTAGAAAAAACGAGTGCAAGTAAAATTAATGATAGCTTCTTGTGTCATTTTTATTTTGCTGTGGTGCAAAAATCTCAGCAATGGCTATTTCATCATACTTATAGGTTTTATTACAAAACTCGCAGGCAACTTCAATAAAGTCACTTTGTTCAATAATACTTTGTGCTTCCTGATAGCCTAAAGAAGTTAACATTTTCGATACTTTATCATTAGAGCACGTACAACGAAATTGAATACCCTGGGCTTCAAAAATTCTAATTGAATGTTCACTAAATAGTCGTTGTACTAATGTTGTTGTATCTAGAGTATTGAGTTCATCGTCAGATAAAGTTTCCGTTAATAGACTAATTTCATTCCAGGTTTCTTCATCACTATGGTGATTTGGTAATTCTTGCAATAAAATTCCAGCACAGGAATTTTCTGTATGGCTGAGTTGGATTTTGGTTCTGATTTGTTCTGAAGTTGCTAAATGGTTTTCAAGTATTTCTGCAATACTATTGCCTTTAACTTCAACAATTCCCTGATAACGCTGACCATTACTTTGCTGAACAGTGATAATGAAAGACGAATTCACCAATAATTCATTCAATTTTGGTAACTCTCCAGCTTCTAAAGTATGTTCTAAACCCTCAATACCTTTTTCATTGTATTTAGCTATGGCTCTAATAGATAAGTCATGACGGCACTCAGTAATCATCAGGTTTAGTAGCCCATCACCAGATGCCTGTATGGTAATTGACCCATCCACTTTAATGGTTGCCGCTAATAAAACTGTCGCAGCCATCATTTGTGCTAAATAGTTCCTAACTATTTCCGGGTAGTGGCTATGATTAATGATTTCCTGCCAGCTTTTTTCGAGGTGAACGGTTTCACCTCTGACATCTGCTTTATCAAAAATAAAGCGTTGTAGGTAATCTTTTTGCATTGTATGTGTAATGAACCTCAGTTATATAAGAAAATAGACAAAATATTGATTTTATTAACTCCAGCAAGCGCTCAGAAGTTACCTTAAGCACAACTAAGTCGTTAAATATTATTTATTACGTATATTCTTACCTGTCCAGCAGGGCTTGCGTCAATAAAACCAATATCTTGTCTTTTAAAATAGTTTTTCTAATCTTAAAGTTGCTTTATTTAACCCAGTTTCTGTTTAAGTAATTGATTAACCTGACCAGGGTTAGCTTTACCTTTAGAAGCTTTCATTGTCTGACCAACAAAGAAACCTAATAGCTGCACTTTTCCGGCTTTATATTGTTCAACCTGTCCCGGATTGTTAGCCAAAATCTCATCAATAATTGCTTCAATAGCGCCTGTGTCAGTGATTTGCTTTAAGCCTTTTGATTCAATAATTTCATCTGCTTCACCACCCTCTGTTGCCATTACTTCAAAAACTTCCTTGGCAATTTTTCCAGAAATTGTGTTATCTAAAATGCGATTGAGTAGCCCTGCAAAATTTTCTGCTGATACCGGACTTTCAGTGATATCGAGTGAGTTTTTATTTAAATAAGCCGATAACTCACCAATAAGCCAATTAGCAGAAATTTTAGCATCATTTGTTTTCGCTTGTAGTATTTCAAAATAATCCGATAAAGAAATATTGCTAGCAATGATGCCGGCATCTTTTTCTGATAATTTAAAGTCGGATTGATAACGTGCTAATTTTTCTTCTTGCATCTCAGGTAATTGTAGACGAATTTTTTCAATTTCTTCATCGCTGATATCTATTGGTAATAAATCCGGGCAAGGGAAGTAGCGATAGTCATTGGCTTCTTCTTTAGAACGCATGGAACGGGTTTCATTTTTATCAGCATCATAAAGACGAGTTTCCTGGATAATTCTACCGTCGGATTCTAATATTTCAATCTGACGTTCAACTTCAATTTCTATGGCTGTTTCCACAAAACGAAATGAATTAATGTTTTTTAATTCTGTTCGAGTGCCAAATTCTTTCTGTCCAAAAGGACGTATTGAAACGTTGGCATCACATCTAAAAGAACCTTCCTGCATATTACCATCAGAAATTCCAATATGACGTACAATAGAATGAATTTTCTTCATATAGGCAACAGCTTCCTGAGCACTGCGCATATCTGGTTCGGAAACGATTTCTAATAAAGGGGTACCGGCACGGTTAAGATCAATTCCAGTTTCAGAAGGGAAGTTTTCATGCAATGATTTTCCTGCATCTTCTTCCAGATGCGCTCGGGTAACGCCAATTGTTTTCGTGCTGCCATCTTCCAGTTCAATATCAACATGTCCCGTTAATACAATTGGATAATAGAGTTGGCTAATCTGATAGGCTTTTGGTGAATCAGGATAAAAATAATTTTTTCTATCAAATACTGAACGTTTGCCAATTTCTGCATCAATGGCCAGGCCAAACTTAACGGCCATTTCCAGTGCTTTTTGGTTAAACACTGGTAATACACCGGGCAGAGCCATATCGACTGCACAAGCCTGAGTGTTCGGCTCAGCACCATAGGCTGTTGATGCGCCCGAAAAAATTTTAGATTTAGTGGCTAGTTGAGTATGGATTTCTAAACCAATAACGACTTCCCATTGCATGGATATTTTTCCTTTATTTAAATCTGTATCATGAATTGCCCCTTCACCCTAAAAAGGGGAGGGGGCCACTCTGTAGTTTATATTATTAATTGTTACTCCACCGGCGATTTCAGATGATAATCACTATTCATTTGAAATTGATGGGCAACATTCAGCAGTTTTTCTTCACTAAAATAATTGCCAATAATCTGTAAACCGACGGGCATATTATTAGCAAAGCCGGCAGGAATAGACATACCGGGTAAACCTGCTAAATTAACAGCAATAGTATAAACATCCGATAAATACATACTTAGCGGATCATCAGTCTTTTCACCCAGTTTAAAGGCTGTATTTGGCGCTGTTGGTCCCATAATAACATCGACCTCATCAAATGCATCTGAAAAATCCTGACTGATTAAGCGGCGAATTTTTTGTGCTTTAACATAATAAGCATCATAAAACCCTTCTGAAAGAGCATAAGTACCTACTAAAATTCGACGTTTAACTTCTGCGCCAAAGCCTTCGCCACGCGTACGAATATAAAGGTCGTCCAGATTTTTAGGATCTTCGCAACGATAACCATAACGAACGCCATCATAACGCGATAAGTTAGACGAACACTCCGAAGGTGCGATAATATAATAGGCTGGTGCTGCTAAATTAGTATTTTTGAGACTAATTTCCTGAACACTCGCCCCCATTTTTTCATACTGTTTAATTGCATCTTGAAAACTTTAATCTTCAGGGTCAAGTCCAGAGGCAAAGTATTCTTTAGGCAAACCAATTTTTAATCCAGCAATTGATTGATTGAGATTATTAACATAATTGGGAACGGCTCTATCTACACAGGTTGAATCTTTAGTATCAAAACTAGCCATCGCATTCATCATAATGGCACAGTCTTCAGCCGTCTTTGCCATTGGGCCTGCCTGATCCAGGCTGGAAGCAAAAGCTATCATACCAAACCGTGAAACCCTGCCATAAGTTGGCTTTAAACCAGTAATACCACATAAAGACGCGGGTTGTCTGATGGAACCACCGGTATCAGTTCCTGTTGCGGCAACGGCTAAACGAGCGGCTACAGCTGAGGCAGAACCACCAGATGAACCACCGGGTACGGTATTTTTCTGCCAGGGGTTAATAACCGGGCCATACCAGGATGTTTCATTTGATGAACCCATGGCAAATTCATCCATATTAGTTTTACCCAACATAACACTATGCTGAAGATTAAAGTTTTCAATCACAGTTGCATTATAAGGCGATATAAAGTTATCAAGCATTTTTGAGGCACAGGATGTTCTAACGCCTTGAGTACAAAAAATATCTTTTTGTGCCAATGGAATACCTGTCAATTGAGTGTGTTTGCCTTGAGCAATCACTTCATCCGCTGCTTTTGCCTGTTGTAAAGCGAGTTCATCGGTAATCGTAATATAGCTATTGTACTCACCATCAAGTGACTTGATACGGTTTAAAAAGTGTTCGGTTAATTCAACACTGGAAATCTTTTTTTGATCTAATTGTTGTGCTAATTGAGCAATTGTCTGGTTGTGCATAATTGTAGTCGTTATTCGTTAGTTGTTAGTCGTAAATCATAAGTTTTTAGTCTTTTGACCAGTGACTTATGGCTTTAAACTGCATTTTTTATTCTATAACCTTTGGAACTAGAAATAGCCCATCCTCTGATACCGGTGCATTCTGCATTAATAATTCTCTTTGATTTTCTTCTGTGACTTCATCAACTCTAAGACGTTGTGACATATCTTGAGGGTGAGCCATTGGTTGAATATTCGCAGTATCAGCAGAATCCATTTGCTCAACAAAGTTGAGAATATCGGTAAGACTATGAGCATAAGCAGGGATATCTTTATCGTCTATGCCTAAACGGGATAAATAAGCAATTTTTTTTATATCAGCTTCTTCAATTTTTGACACGGGG
>JADGAU010000119.1 GCA_015231865.1 Gammaproteobacteria bacterium
CACATCCAGGTGAATTTATTCATGATGTTTATTTAGAGCCAGCAGGGCTAAGTGCTAGGTTTTTAGCTAAACAACTTGGAGTTGCAGCTTCTACTTTAAATCGTATATTAAAAGGTCAGAGTGGTATCTCACCTGAAATGGCATTACGTTTATCTAAAGCATTAGGTCGAACACCAGAAAGCTGGTTATCTATGCAGGATAATTATGATTTATGGCAGGCTAAACAGATTATTAATTTAGATGAGGTTCATCCTGTTAATTTTGCTATATCTTAGGTTGTTTATATCAAAATTATGAAACTTTCATTCTGCACCTATATTGTGCACCTATATTGTGCACCTAATAGCCGATACAGATTGCTTTTATCCCATTGACCACATAACTGAAATTCTTATGGTCTAATTAGTCTAGTCATTCAAATGGTTTTAGAACATTATTCTCCATCTCATCAGTGCTGCTGCGGTCAAAATTACAATTTTAGGTGCAATTTAGGTGCAGTAACCCACTCCAAATACAACCATTTCACACCAATATGCACCATTAGTTGTATTGTAAGTTCTTGTTTATTGGTGTACAAATGTATTTTTAAACATAAAAGTTGCTCAGAAGGCTAAAATTCGATCAGAATTACTATTCTGGATGGGTGAAAAAAATTATGAATGCGTTTTCACACACTCTGCTCCTCAATCCGACCTTCGCTTATTCAAATCATGACTTAAGCAATTGCCTATTAATTGTCCAAAGAAGTCATTACTGAAGATGAAACTTAGCTGTGCTCAATTTATAGCTATCGCTCAAAAATAATCAATCAGCTATCAGTATTATTTGCCCGTTCAAAAGTAAATTTGTTTCTGCCGGAAGTCTTAGACTGATATAAAAATTCATCAGCTCTCTTAAACATTTCATTGGATGTATAAGTGTGATTCGATGGGAATTGAATCGCACCAATGGAAATAGTGACATATTTTGAAACAGCACTATTTTTATGAGCTATTTGTAGTGCTTCAACTTCTTTGATTAAGGTATCAGCAAGCATTTCGGTTTTTTCAGGTGTATCAAGATAGGTTAAAATAAGAAATTCTTCACCACCAATTCGAAACGCATAATCATATGGGCGGTTGCTATGTTTAGATAAGACACTGGCAATAGCTATAATGACATTATCACCTTCCTGGTGACCATAGGTATCGTTATATTGTTTAAAGTAGTCAATATCCAATAAAATTATACTCAGTGACTTCTGTTCCCTGCAGGCTCGTTTCACTTCTTTATCAAATGTCGCTTCAAAATAATTTCGGTTATATAAGCCTGATAATGAGTCATGAATTGATATCTCTTCAATTTTCTTTTTATTTGAAATATCCGTTAGTATGATACTAAATGAGGTTAAATTTGACATGTTATCAATTTCAGGAAAGACTTCTATATTAAACCAGTTTTGCACATTATCGACTTCAACATAGACTTCGCCCTGATATTCTTTTCCTGTATATATCTGATTTTCAAATTGCTCAAACTGCACGGGCGTTGTGAAAAAATAATCTGCTTTTTGAGACAAGATATCCTTTTTTTTAACATTTAAAATACGGCATAAAGAACTACTGATTTTTAGAATATCTTTTTCAAAACTGAGTGTCGCTGATAAAATATTCTGGTCAATTAAGTACATTTGCTTATTACTTAATTGATTTGCCTTCACAATGGATAAAACCATCCATAAGACAACCAAACCTGAAATTAATAAGCTACTTCCGGTAACAAGAATTACAGAATACATCACATTATTGTCTATAGCTCTGGAATAAAACTCATCCGCTTTATTAAAAGCAAAACTCTTCAATATTTTTATTTGTGCATAAAGATTTTCAATATGTTTTGCCCCTTTACCTTTTGTAATTTCAATGGCTTCCTCTATTCTATGATTGGTCATATTAAGAATGACTTCATCTCTGATGAGTTTCCAATCTTTAAATAATTGAAATGACTTATCTATGTCCTGTTTATCACCAAGATAGAATTTATAAATCTGGTTAAAATCATTAATAACTTTAGATTCTTCTTTTTGCACCTGCTCCATAGTTAGTAATATTTCCAGATTAGACTTGGATAAAACGACATCCTTCATATTTCTATGCATGGTAATAATTGAAGTTTGAATATCAGCAACGGCATTACTAACCGTAAAGGGGTGGGTATACATCTTTTTTGTATTATCTGCTAATTCCTGTACTTTAATAATGGTAAAGATAGCTGCAGATATACCTATCAATAAGATAACAACATAACTTAAAATTAACTTTCCGATATTCATTATTTAAAGTAGCCCATTTTTTTGTCCATATTATTATAGACTAAAAAGAGAAATTAATGACTGATGAGGCTATTTTTTGAGTTTACCAGTCATTAAGAATATGCTTATATAGATGGAAATATTTACCCTTATGCTTTAATTAGCCAATGCCTTCTTCGTATAAAATCCAGCAGGTCGAATTTAAATCATAATATGTATTAGAGCGTCAGGTATGGAGCAATATTAAATCGAAATAAGGTCTTTCATCATACCTTGCTCAAGAAGTATTAAGCCCATTTAGCAATAACTTCACTTAGTTTTTTCAATTGAACTGGTTTAGACAAATAATCATTCATACCCGCCTGGAAACACTTATCCTTGTCTTCTTGTAAAACATTAGCAGTCATGGCAATTATAGTTGTTGAAGTATCCTTTTCCCTAATTAAGCTTGTTGCTTCAATACCATCCATAACAGGCATTTGTATATCCATCAGCACAATATCAAATGTTTCACTAGACATAACCTCTAAAGCTTCTTTGCCATTACTTGCAAGTGATACATGACAGTTAAGTTTTTTTAACATTTTCATGGCAACAAGTTGGTTTACTTTATCATCCTCAACCAGCAAAATATGGAGATTACTAAATTGATGGACTTTCTCGCCTTCTCTACGCTGGATAATAGCCGCTTGATTTGAATTAGGAAGTGTTAGTTGTATATTGAATGTTGAGCCTTTTCCTAATTCACTTTGTACTTCAAGTGTGCCAGACATTAAATCAATTAACTTTTGACTAATAGAAAGACCTAGCCCTGTGCCACCAAATTTTCTTGTTATCGAGTTATCTGCCTGTGAAAAATCAGTAAAAATATCTGAAAGTTTGTCTTTAGCTATGCCAATACCTGTATCAGAAATAGACAAGGTAAATTCTGTTTCATCTTCTGTTTGCCTGTTTATCTTAACATTAACTGAAACTTTGCCTTCATTGGTGAATTTAATTGCATTGCCAAGCAGGTTTAATATGACCTGATTAAGGCGAACTTTGTCTCCAATAAAACTTAATCGTCTATCGGTAACTTTATTTTCGATATAGATACTTTTATTATTGGCCGATGCTTGTAGTAAGAGAACAGTGTCATTAATCAGTTCATACAAATTAAATGTTCGTGCTTCAAGCTCTATTTTTCCCGAATCAATTTTTGAATAATCCAATATATCATTAATAACGGTTAATAATGAGTTGCCTGAACTCAGCATGGTCGATAATAAGTCTTTTTGTTCAGCATCTAACTTTGTATCTTGAAGAAGTTGGCAAATCCCTAACACACCATTTAGTGGCGTACGAATCTCATGACTCATATTTGCAAGAAAAGCACTTTTTGCAATATTAGCTGACTCTGCTTGTTCTTTGGCGATATTCAATTCATTGGTTCTTTTCTTTACCTGTTTGTCTAGTAATCGGTTCCAATAGATAAATAATAGAACTATCAGTAATGCTCCTCCAGAAATAAACCACACTAAACTATAATTAATTGTTTGTTCAAATCGTATAGACATCCAACGATTATAAATTTCGTCATGTTCCAATTTAGTGATACTACTAAGGGCTTTATCCAGTATCGTTGCAAAAATTGGCCAATCATCTCTAACAGCCATACTTTGATTATTGGCATAAGGTGTTTCTCCAGCTGTTCTGACATTAATTAAGTTATGTTTATTAATGTAATAAGTTGCTGTAATAACATTGCCAATAAACACATCCACATCTGAATCCGATACCATCTTTAAGCCTTGTGCTGGAGTATCAACCGGGTAAAGCTTTAAAGATGGATGGTTTGTCTTTAACCATTCATGAATAGCATAGCCATCTGCTACTGCAATGGTTTTTCCTTCCAGGTTATCGATGCCACCGATATAAGACATATCATTACGGGCAAAAATACGAATGGGAATGGAAATATAGGCTTTGGTAAATACACTATAAGCCTCTCGTTCTACTGTTTTTGAAACCGAAGCATACATATCAGACTGTTTATTTTGAATGGCTTTAACACCTTCAGTCCAGCTAATGTCTTTTGCAATTTTAAATTTTACATTGAGCTTATGTTTCAAAATATCTAAATAATCTAAAGATATACCATGATATTCACCAGTATCATCCTGGTATTCTATTGGTGCCCAATCAGGGTCAAGAACAACTTTGATAACAGGGTGTTCATTAAGCCATTGTTGTTCAGAATTCGTCAGTATAAATTCATTAGAAGAAGTATTTACAAGCCATTTCTGTCGTAATGATCCCAGTTCCACTGAATTAAAACTATTTAAACTTTTTTCTATTGCCGAGTGTAATAAGGGCATATCCCTAGCAATGGCAAAACGAAGAACCAAAGCGTTTATACTTGTTTGAGGAAGTGAACCGGCAATTTTTAAGTCGCTAATCATACTATTTTTCAAATAATAACCAGCATGAGTCGCATTATCGATATAATAATCAGCTTGTTTGCTTCTTAGATACTGATAAGCAATATCAATATTATCAACCAAGGTTATATTATAATTAGGAAAGAGTTTTTGTATCGCTCTGGTTTGCTGAAAACCTTTCACTAGAACTAACCTTTTGTGTCTTAAGTCAGTCATAGTTGAAACTGATTCTGAACGCAATCGTCCTACAGCCACAAAAGGGGTTTGCAATACAGGTTGGGTATGAAATAGGTATTCAGGTTGTACATCTGTTGAAGAATAATCATTGAGTAAATCAACTTTATCCTGTTTTAGTGCTTCAATGCTTTCTTTATAACTTAGACCATAAACTTGTTCTATTTGAACCCCAATTCGTTGTAAGACCTTAATCAATAGTTCATTAAGATATCCCTTGGGGATATTATCTTCTATATAGGTTAAAGGAGGCTGGTAATCGATAATCGGCACTCTAACTGAAGATAAAGATTGAAGAAATGTTTTTTCTTCATCAGTTAGATTAATGATTATTTGTTCTTTATTTAAATCATTTGTCTTAATTTTTACTTGCTCTATAGCAAAGAGATTCTTGAGGGATAAAGAAAGTAGAATACAAAGAAGAACAAGGTATAATTTCATTATTTTCAGCGATATATTTTAGAGATATCTGATATATTAAAACAGTATAGAAAATTATTCACTTGTTTTTGTTAGCTACAAGTGAAGAAAGGTCATGGTTTATTAACAAAAGTTTTAGTAAAGTTTGCATTCTTGTGATTTTCAGATCAAAGCCGGTGCGACTCACTTTCGTAAAATTGAGTCTTTCATTGGTATATAAAGCAAAGGCTAATATTCTGAACATTAATCGCTTCTCGGTTTCAGAAGGATGACATGCTTTAAAAAAAACAGTGGATTCAAGCTATCAGTTTTGTATACTAAAATGATTATAAACTGATAAACAGGTTAACAATATGAAATTTACGACATTAGGTCAAACAGATGTAAAAATATCAAACGTGTGTTTAGGGAGTATGACCTGGGGTACACAAAACAATCAGGGCGATGCCAATCAGCAAATTGAATATGCCTTATCCCAAGGGATAAATTTTATCGATACCGCTGAATTGTATGCCGTTCCTCCATCGCCAGAAACCTATGGTAAAACAGAAGAAATGATTGGTCATTGGTTGAAAAACAATCCCAATCGACGTTCTGAAATTGTTTTAGCCTCTAAAATAGCGGGTAATGGTTTACCCTGGATCCGTGGTGGTGCAGATATTACGGGTGAATCAATAATTCAGTCTGTGGATGCCTCTTTACAGCGACTGCATACCGATTATATCGACTTATATCAATTGCATTGGCCTAATCGAACTTCACCTCATTTTTCAAAGCATTGGCCTGGAATGTTAAAATTTAGTGAGATTAATGCTAAACAACACTCAGCTCAAATGCTGGAAATCTTACAAGCCCTGGATAGCTGTATTAAAGCAGGGAAAATCCGTTATTGTGGCTTGTCTGATGATACTTGTTGGGGCATAAATGAATATCTTAAACTCAGTGAAAAACATGATTTGCCTCGTATGGTTTCCATACAAAATGAATTCAGTTTACTGCATATTAAAGACTGGCCCTATTTAATTGAAAATTGTGTCCATGAAAATATCAGCTATTTACCCTGGTCTCCACTGGGAGGTGGTGTCTTAAGTGGTAAATACTTAAACGGTGCTCGCCCTGCGGGTAGTCGCTGGAGCAAGGCACAGAGAAATGGTTTATTTCGAGATAATGAAACCGTTGATCTAGCCGTGACCGCTTATTTGGACATAGCTCAAAAACATAATTTGTCCAGTGCCCAATTGGCATTAGCCTGGTGTGCACAGGTCGATGGTGTTAGCTCGACCATTATTGGTGCCACCAGTGTTGAACAATTAAAAGAAGATATCAATGCCTTTGAAATATCGTTAACAGATACCGTTTTAACTGAAATTGATTCAGTCATCAGACAATATCCAATTCCATTTTAAATAGATAAGAGTAAAAATAACCAAATGGATTATGAAAAAACATTAGCAGAATTAAATAATGCCTCATTGTTTGAGCTTTATCGTTTAGATCAGGCAATTTGGAAGCAATTGGAAGATCCGGATATATTTTGGCTGAAGGTTTTGCCAGCGGCTATAGCAGTAGCTGATAAAATCTAAGAACAGGGGAAAAATGGATGCCATTCGAAGTGCATTACGTGAAAAATAAGCTTGAGGCGCTATTTTACCAAAAAGTGGAGAACAAAAAGGCAATGACTCCCGCCATCACTGAATTTGATAGCAATGTCAGTAATACATTAATCCCAACATTTCCCCACAAGAAAGTAGTCAAAAAAAAATTACTATCCTCACGCATTTTCAAAACTTGTGCTGCTACAAGGTTTTTATGAGAAGTTTCAATTTCCAGCTGCATCTTGCAGATACTGAAAAATGCCAGGTTAAGTCCTGTAAACATCCCTGACTGGGAAACTCAAAACAATATACCCAACCAGGTAAAAAGTTCAATCATTGCTTATCCTTATTTGTTTTCTTAAATACAGTTTTCTTAATTAGTTATTTTACGCTAATTTATGGCAATTATGTTGTAGACTAGCTAAACGATTACAGGTTCTTCAGCCAATTCAGGCGCTGTTAATATCTCCTCATCCTCTAAAGCATCAAGATGATCCTCAATCAACGAAGTTTCTTTACTTCTCCCAATGTGAAATAGTGCTTCACCTTCATAAATTAACGGGATATTGGTACGCCCAATAATAATTCCATCATATGAGGCTTCAATAACTTCATCTGTGTGGCTTGCAGGATCTGAAATATATCCCAGAATATCTCCCTTGCTTACCATATCACCCAGCTTAACATTGGCTCGCAGGATACCGCTTGAAGTCGCTCTTACCCAGGTACTTGAACGCAATAAAGCGGATGGCTTGTTTTTTTTGACTCTACCTTTTGCAATCATATTCATTTCACGCATGACGTTCACGACACCTCTTACAGCAATACGTATCGATATTTCATCAAAACGTAAAGCTTCACCGGCTTCATAAACCATGACTGGAACAGCCGCTTCATCAGCAGCATTACGCATTGAACCTTCAGGCGCCATAGAGTCCAGAATGACAGGTGCTGCAAACGAGCGAGCTATGGTGTTTAATTGATCATCTTGTAGGTTTGCCCTTATTTGAGGAAAGTTATCACGGTGAATAGCTGCTGTATGAAAATCTATCCCTAGATCAGAGCGCTCAATTATTTCAGACATAAAAATATTGGCAACTCTGGCAGCTAAACTTCCTTGTTCTCTACCTGGAAAGCATCGATTTAAATCACGTCTGTCAGGTAGATATCTGGAATGACGATCAAAGCCAAACACATTGACAATTGGAATAACGATTAAGGTTCCCTTCAAATGTTTAATTGCCGACAAAGATAGAACACGTCGTATCACTTCAACACCATTAATTTCATCACCATGAAGTGCAGCACTTAAAAAAAGAACTGGCCCGTCTTTTTTACCATGATAGATATGAACTGGCATGTAAACAGATGTTTCAGAATGAAGACCCGGTAATTCGATTCTAATGGTTTTATGAGTACCGGGCATAACATTCTGATTAGCAATTTCAAACGAATCTCTCATCTTATCCTCTCCCGCGAGTTTTCGAACCTAATGTGCTGTTATACCCATAATCTTTGAAAATGCAGGCTTCGTTAATTTTAATTTTTGGCTTTTATGCCCTATGGGTACAATCGCCAAAAATTTAAAAAGCCTCGCTGCATTTCCAAATATCACGGGTATAGATGTTTCAGCTTTTTTATGATGATTT
>JADGAU010000011.1 GCA_015231865.1 Gammaproteobacteria bacterium
ATTCCGTGCTTATTATAACTTGAGAACACGTCGTTGGGGGCGTCATAAAAATACTTCTGCTCATGAATGTATTACCGGAAAATCAGTTTCCGATTGGCTGACTATGATTGGTTATCCACCATCTAAAGCCAATTCAAAGATAACCATACACTAACTTTATTTCCTGAACTGTAATAGTTTTTAGCTGTTCATTACAGAGGGTGTTCTGTGCCTATGTGTAAAGCTAATGGTCTAATTTTGATCGGTGCCATAATTTTCAGCCTTATCAATTAAAAATGTGAACCTTGCCACAGATTTATATAATTTTATCTACTTTAATTTAACTTCATACAAAATGGATACAAAATTATGTTATCCCGTCATTATCAAATTATAATTTTTTTGTGTTTTATTATATGGTTCAAGTCAGGGTTTGGTTTAGTCACTGATCATGAACCTTTATGTGAGCTGCCGCAAATTCCACAGACCAGCAATGCGACATTCATTGGTAATGGCACACCTGAATCTTGTACTACAGAAGCAATACAAAGTGCTATTAATAATGGCGGAGTATTCCAATTTAATTGTGGTACTCAAGCACATACGATTAAACTAAACCAAACTCTTGTAGTATCAACCCTTACAGATACTCTGATTGATGGAGGCAACCTAATCACTTTAGATGGTGATTCACAACATCGAATTATATCTATGGATACCGGTAATTTCGAAAATACAGCACCCACATTAACAATAAAAAATCTGAATTTTATTAATGGGAAAAGTTCTGGTACTTCTACAAGCTTGGGCACACATTATGATGGTGGTGGCGGAGCTATTTATTATGTGGGAGGTAATGTCCAGGTTTTTAACTCGCAATTCACCAATAATAGCTGTGACGATTTAGGTCCTGATTTAGCTGGAGGCGCTATTTTCGGAAATGGTCGGGGAGAAACGATCGTATTTGAAAGTAATTTTGATGGAAATCATTGTGCTAATGGAGGTGCAATTGGCAACCTATGGACCTCTACCCGCATTTATCACAGTGTAATACAGAATAATCAGGCAAGAGGCCGAGGTGCTAATTATGAAGAAGGTGTTGAAATCCATGGAGAAAGTGGTACTCAGCAGGGAAGTGGTGGAAATGGCGGAGGAATCCAAATGGATGGTGCTGAAAATGATATGCTCCTATGCAATGTAAAACTATTAAGTAATCAGGGTAATGCTTTAGGAGGCGGGATTTTTCGTACAACCTATAATGGCACTGGAACAATGAATATTTTTTCATCAGTCATTAAAGATAATCGTATTACTGATCAACCTGACTTTAGTGCTGCTGGTGGTTTATTTTTTATGGGAGGCCCTATTACAATAAAAAACACATTGTTTTTAAACAATGAAGCCAATATATTTGGTGCTATCCAATTGGAGAATAATCATACGGTAATCACTATAGATAATGTTGATATTTTAAATAATACTGCCAGAACCGGGCTGGCAGCCGTATGGTTAGGAGATAACGTTAGTGGTACTATTAATAATTCTCTTATCGCTGAAAATAGTGCATTAAGCGAAAATGGGTTTGCTGCGGCTTTTGCTGGTAATGGTATTGCTAATGTCAGGCTATCGAATAGTAAAATTCTTAATAATCAGGCAGGCAATGGATATAACCCAATCAGTTGTTGGTCGCAATTTATAGATGGAGGAAACAACTATCAATGGCCAGTACAAAGAAGTGGAGAGGGTAGTGATTACCCCGATGCTTTATGTACTCCTCAAATTACCATTGAAGATATTACCTTAGAAACACAAGCCAGTGAAATTAAAACCTCAATTAATAGACATAATTCAAACAGCCAATTCAATATTATATTGTTAAGACTCAATCGTCATTTGCAACAGGATACCAGTGTATATTTTGAAACAATTGATGGTACCGCTATTGCTGGAAGAGATTATGTGGCTTCATCTGGTACGGCACTTATTCCTAGTGGCAGCCTAGCAACAACTATACGCATTGAGATATTAGCAGTAGACAATGTCAGCGAAGATAGGTCTTTTTATGTCAGAATATATGAACCTAATGGAATACAATTTCCTAATGGTTTAACCGAACTTACTGTTAGCAGAACTATAACAAACTAATTAAGGTCTGTTGAACTTTCAAATGCTTAATTGAATAATCACACTGCCAAACTATTTCATATAACTTTTAAGAATTGCAATCACATTCTCCAGTTCACCTTCTCGCTGTACTTCAGTCATATCAGCTGAACCAAGGTGTTCTCTTAAATGATCTTCAAGGACGTCTTTCATTAACCCATTAGCTGCGCCTTTTAAAGCGGCAATTTGTTGTAAAACAGCCAGACACTCCGTTTCATTTTCTATTGATTTTTCCAAAGCGATTGATTGACCTTTAATCCGTCTGATCCTGGTAAGTAATTTTTTCTTTCCTACAATAGTATGAGACATTTTTAAAACCTTTAACTTGAAACTTAGTATACTGGGGTATAGTATACCACCTATGATTAAATTAACAAATAGGATTGGAAAACTTATGACAGAACAATTAAATATCCAATGGGCACATGCTCATGACTTTGGAATTGATGATAAACAAAAAGAAAATAAAGTTAAAATGGTCTTTGCCTTAACAACCATAATTATGGTTTTAGAAATTGCAGCTGGTACTTGGTCAGGCTCTATGGCTTTACTTGCAGATGGTTGGCATATGGGAACACACTCAGCAGCTTTTGCAATTGCTATTTTTGCTTATTCTTATGCAAGGAAACATTCTAACAATCAATCCTTTAGTTTTGGCACGGGTAAAGTTAATTATCTTGGAGGATTTGCCAGTGCAGTCGCTTTAGCAATAGTCGCTTTAATGATGATAATAGAGTCAGTTCAACGGATTCTTGAACCAAATGCTATACTTTTTAACGAAGCTATTATCGTGGCAATTATAGGTCTTACCGTCAATGTTATTTCAGTGTTTTTATTACATGATGATCACCACCATCACCATCATGACGATCACCACCACGATCATCATGGGCACGAACATCATCATGACCATAACTTAAAAGCAGCTTATTTTCATGTATTAGCAGATACGTTGACATCTGTACTAGCTATTATTGCTTTATTGGCGGGTAAGTTTTATGGACTATTATGGGTGGATGCTATAATGGGAATTGTCGGTGCAGTTATTATCATGCGTTGGTCTTATGGCTTAGTTAAAGAGTCAAGCAGTATCTTACTTGATAAATCGGTTACAAATTCTGCCTTATGCAAAGCTGTAGAAGATATTCAAGCAACTAAAGATACGATAATAACAGATCTGCATAGCTGGAAAGTTGCTTCAGCAGATCAATCCATAATCTTTTCTATTAATGCTAAAGAACCGCTGGAAACCAATCAATATAAGGAAATTATAAAAAAGTATATGCCACAGTTATCTCATATTTCTATTGAGGTAAATAAAATCTAAGCTACAAAAAATATTTATAGCAGGCTACTCCAAAGGCCTGCTTATCCAAATGATTAGTTTCTATATAAACTGCTGCATAAATTGCTGCAAAAATACGATATTGAAAATATACTCTTTGGGTGGGTTAGTTTTAAGCTAACGAATAATATTTGAATCTATTAAGAAAGATATACTTTATCTTCTCTCAAACTCAGGTATTATATACCCATAATCTTTGAAAATGCAGACTTCGTTACTTTTAAATTTTGACTCAATCACATAGTTTGTCTATGCTCAATCATCAAAATTTAAAAAAGCCTCGCTGCATTTCCAAATATCACGGGTATAGTATAGTCTGCAAAGTATTAGTGAGTTTCTTATCCATAATTCCAGACTATAACTAAACAGAGCGTAATCTATTGATAACTAATCTTAATAAACTATTATTTTCGCTTCTTATTTTAAGCACATCGTTTACGATAGCAAATGACAATTTGGATATGGTTGCCTATGGTTCTCTCCGTATTCAGGCAGAACATGTCAATGTCAATAAAGCCATTGACGGTGAAGATGATTCTTATACTGGCTTACGAGATGCCTATTCTCGTCTGGGTGTAAAACTTTCAAAATCTTTTGTGCCCCTGAAGCTGTCAGCTAAATTAGAAGTACCTATTAATTTGCCTCAATTACAAGCTGAAGATCCTTCTTTTTTTGGTGGTTATTATAAAAGTAACCATTCTCCCCGAATAGCAAATATTAAACTTTCAAAGGATAATCTGGGCTCACTAACCTATGGTATGCAATGGCTAGCCTATTACAATAATATTGCTTATCCTGTCGATTATTTTAGTACGTTTTATTCGGGCTTTGCGACCCATGCAACTTTTAGACGAGAAGCATTAACTTATACCACACCAACTTTCTCCGGCCTGAAGGTAACAATTTCGGGTGTTGATTTGACCGATAATGCCGGCACTTCTTATCTCGATAGCAGGCAATATGCACTATCCTATTCAGCCAATAATTTATTGTTAGCCTTCGCACATCAGGATACCTACGATGATCGGGCCGACCTGTCCGGATTTTCTGCATCTTATATTATCGGACCATGGCGCTTTGCAGCAAAATACGAGCAGCTGAAATCTAACAAAAATGTCAAAACAAATAGGGATCCTGCTATCGTCAATTTTTATACTTCCTACCAGATGAATCAAATCACATTTAAAGCCTTATATTCTCGTGGTGATGGTAAAGCAGCTAATAATGATGAAGCTGATGCTTATTTTATTGGTGATTCTTATCACTTGGGAATGGATTATCAGTATCAAAAACATATCAAGTTGTTTCTGGAGTATTTTTATGAAGAAAATGCTTATGCGATCTATACACCGGACAGTGAAAGTTTTTCACCTCTAGCTGGTTATCAGAATAAATCAGATGGAAAAGTGATAGCCATTGGAATCCGTTATGATTTTTAAAGCCTATGCCTTATAAAGTAAGAGAGTCTTGTATGAAATTTAGATTGTTTTTTACGGCTTTACTATTATCACTTGTTTGTTTTCAAAGTGTTTTTGCACAAAATAGAATCATTAAAATTGCGACATTAGATTGGCAGCCCTATGTTGATAAAAATAGTGATAATAAAGGTTTTACCGCAGAAATAGTGACCAGGGCATTTCAACAATCCGGCTATCAGGTTGAAATCGATTTTATGCCCTGGTCCAGAGTGCTAAAGGAAGTTGAAATAGGCAATTATGATGCGATGTTTCCTTCTTATGAATCTCCACAACGGCGTAAAAAATACCTTTTTTCGAAACCCTTTGCCCACAGCCCATTAGTTTTGTTCCAACGTCAGGGATTGAATCTTACTTTCAATAAGCTTGAAGATTTAAAACCCTATAAAATTGGTGTTGTTAGAGGATATGTTAATACTAAAGCTTTTGATGCTGCTAGCTTTTTAAATAAGAAAGAAACTAAAAATGATTTACAAAATATCAAAAAGCTGGTTAAAAATAGAATTGATTTAGCCGTTATTGATAAATATGCTGCTCTGGATCTCATTAAGCAGCACAAAATTAAAAAAGCCGATAAGTTAAGCTTTATTGAAGCGCCACTGGAAAATAAACCCTTATATTTATGTGTTTCAAAAAAAATCAAGGATTCCAGCGTTATACTGGAGGCATTTCAAAAAGGGCTTGATCAATTAAAAGAATCCGGTGAAGTTGAAAAAATTATTAATAAACAGCTTAATAAGACTCATCCTTAATACCTAATTCAATATGCCATTTAATTCATCCCCTCAATCGAGTATCGCTAAAAAGCTCATTAGGAATGTTTTTTTCTGGTATTTTCTAGCTGCCTTTAGCATCACCATCAGCCAGCTGGTGATGGAGTACAAGAATGAAAAAGATCGGACTTTTGCCTCGGTGATTGATTTGGTCGAAACGGTCAATAGCAGTTTGTCTTCTGCGCTTTGGGAAGTTGATGAGGAACTGCTTGAGAAAACACTGGATAGTATGGTGTCAAAACCCTTTGTTTCTGGGATTGCTATTTATGAAAAAGATCAGCTGGTCATGCACAAAGGAACAGCAAGTTTGGCTGCTCATCAAGAGCTTCTATCAGACGAAGAACAATTATTTCGAAAAAATTATCACCATTACTTTCAGATTAAATTTCTTGATGATGAAAAATTAATTCAGGTTGGTACCGGCACGATCATTTTTTCAGCTAAAGTTGTTTACAATCAGGTTAAGTTTACTTTGATAATGACTTTGCTAAATGCCTTTATCAAGGCAATATTTCTTTATTTAATCGCTTATTTCTTTATCACCAAGTTAATTAGTAAGCGTCTGGATAAAATTTCATTCGCACTACTTAAAATGGATATCAATGGTAATCATGAGCACCAGCATATCGAACTGGAAAAGCATGAACAAAACTCAAATGATGAATTAAGCTTATTAACTCGTAGTTTTATGAAAATGCAGGACACTATTGAGTCACAGGCCAAACAGCTAAAACAGCAAAACCAAAATCTGCAGTTGGAAGTAGATAAAAAGACAGCGGGATTAAATGCCTCTATTAAAGAGTTAAAAGAAGAGAAGCAAAGAGTTATTGAAGCTAATCAAGCTAAAAGTGAATTTTTAGCCAATATGAGTCATGAAATTAGAACGCCAATGAATGGGATTATTGGCATGATTAACCTTTTACTGGATTCAAAACTCGATAAAGAACAAAGCATACAGGCCAATACCGTTAAAAATAGTGCGAATGCTTTATTAACCGTTATTAATGATATTCTTGATTTTTCAAAAATAGAGGCCGGCAAACTAGAGTTTGAATACATTGATTTTAGCATGGGTAATCTTTTATCAGAATTCAGCGCCAGTATGGCGCTGCGCTGCGATGAAAAGAATCTTGAATTTATTTGCCTGGATATACCCGTATTAAACCGGTGGTATAAAGCTGATCCAGGGCGTATTCGACAAGTATTAAATAATCTGGTGGGCAATGCCATAAAGTTTACCAGCGAAGGCGAAATTTCTATCCGGGTCTCTATTGAATCGGAAATTGAACAAAAAGATATCATCCGATTTGAAATTCATGATTCTGGTATCGGCATTGAACCGGAAAAATGCCAGCACCTCTTTAAACGTTTCACCCAGGCTGATGGTTCAACGACCAGGAAATATGGGGGCACCGGATTAGGCTTATCAATCAGCAAGCATTTAGTCGAGATGATGGGGGGAGAAATTGGTGTGAATAGTGAACCGGGCAAAGGCTCAACTTTCTGGTTCACTGTCGGTTTTGAAAAAGCACTGGCACAAAATAATTCTTTTAGTCAAATACCTGATCTGGAACAGGAAAAAATCCTGGTTGTCGATGATAATGAGACCAATAGAATGTATATGGAACAGCTATTGCGTAGCTGGAATATTAAGCAAAAAGTTCTGGCCAGTGGCACTGAAGCAATTGAAGAGTTACAGGCGGGCATATCCGAAAATCTGCCTTATAGCATGTGTTTAATTGACTTACAGATGCCGGATATGGATGGCAATGAATTATGCGCACATATCTGCAAACAGGAACAATATTCAGATTTACGCAAGATATTACTCACATCACAAGGCCTACGGGGAGATGCACTAAAATCAAAACAGCAGGGATTTGATGCTTATGTCAGTAAACCGGTTAAACCTTCTGAAATTTATAATATCCTATTGCAGGTTGGCCATATCAAAAGTCATGAAGATAAATTGGTCACTCGTTATAATGCGGTAGAACAACTGAAGTTTAAGGGCTCTGTTCTTGTTGTTGAAGATAACCGGATTAATCAGAAAGTTGCGGGTGGTATTTTGAAAAAGTTTGGGATTCAGGCAGACTTTGCTGAAAATGGACAAGATGCTTTATCACTGCTTAGAGACATAAAATATGATTTAATTCTAATGGATTGTCAAATGCCCGTTATGGATGGCTATGAAGCTAGTCGCCAGATTCGTTCCAAAGATTCTCAGGTTGTTGATCATAATATCCCCATTGTTGCAATGACAGCTAATGCCATGAAAGGCGATCGTGAAAAATGCTTGGCCGCCGGCATGAATGATTACATTGCAAAACCGGTCAAACAGGAAGTATTGTTAAGAACTCTGGTAAAGTGGCTAAATGGATAAAAGCTAATTTCACAAACCTACCGGAACCCAGAATTTTCTGCTTTTTCTTCAAAAGCACAGGCAGCTAAAGCAGCGATTTTGAGTATACTTTACTATTGTTGCGTCCAGTCTCTTTAACGGTATAAAGCGCAATGTCAGCCTGCTTAAACAAATCTTTTTCATTGACTGCATCACCATGCAAAGATGATATTCCAATACTGACGGTAACCATTTTAGCAACTTTAGAATAATTATGATTAATTGACACAAATTGGATCTTTTTTCTAATATTTTCTGCCAATATGAATGCACCTTGTTCATCGGTTGATGGCATCAAGACAATAAATTCTTCACCACCATATCTTGCTACCATATCAGTTTTTCTCGGTGTGGATTGCTTGATAGTCTGAGCAACTTTTTTAAGTGTAATATCACCAGCATCATGACCATAATGGTCATTATAAGCTTTAAAATAATCGATATCGATTATCATCATTGATAAAGGCTGAGCATTTCTTTTTGCTAGCAGTACACATTTAATTAAATAACTTTCATACATTCGTCGATTATATAAAGTCGTCAGTGGATCAATTTCACTGAGATGTTTTAAATCAATATTGGCTTGAGTAAGTTCTTTAGTACGTTCCTCAACTAGTTCTTCAAGCTGCTCTTTATGTAATTTCAGTTTTTCTTCAGCTTGTTGTCGCTCCTTAAACCGTTGAGACAAGCTTTGGCTCATTTGATTAAATGATTCAGCGAGTTTAACAAATTCCTTGGTTCCATTTATCTGTTTTTTTACACCAAGTTGTCCTTTTGATAGCTCAATGGTTAATGAAAGCAGTTGATGGATAGGCTTAGTCACATAAACATTAACCAGTAAAAACAATAACAACATAACGCCAAGGAGTAAGGTGCCTATTTGAATTGCAGAGTTAATCACGCTATTGATTATTTTACTTTTGCCTTCTTTCAAACTATAAACAGCATATAACACGCCAGTATTTGTTGAACGAATGATATGACTATCTCTTTCAAGAGTTAAAGGAAAATAAGCGATGATGAATTGTTGCTTTATATCTAAACTAATATTAATTTTATGAGTCTTTTGTATATCAGCGAAATGTTTCATATTAAAGTTAGGATAAACTTCAAATGCTAAACGATTTTTTTGAGCAAGTTTGATTCCATGCATTATTTTAGCCATATCATCAATTAATGCTAAAACCTGATATTTTGTATTAACGCCGCGCCGGGAGATAGCTCTTTCTCGTATGTGTTTGTCTTGATATTCAACTTCTAGTTGTAAAGAGCCTAAATCATGTTTAATTGAATCAATACTCGACTTAATAAGCTCTAATTGAAGGTTTTGATACTCTTTCCAAGTTAAAAGTGACCAAGACAAGATAAAAATTAGAACCAGAATCAATGTTAATAAATATTGTAGAGAAATATGGCGAATAAGGTTCATTATCAGTCACTATTTTCTGGTAAAAAACTTGCGTCTATGATGTTGCTTGTATCAACTTTTTTTCTCAATAATTCTCTTTCAAACAAATACTTCATCAATGAAGAGGCAGTTGCCTGTAGTTTATTTGAACCTTCTAATAAATCCCGATTAGCCTTAAGACTAGGCAGTTCAATACCATTAAAAGAGGAAATCACTTCATGAGAGGAAATTCCTTGACGTAATGCCATCTGTTCTGATGCTTTCTCTGGCTTTTTCTCTAGATATTGACGAGCCCTAAAATATCCTTTCAATAAATTTTTTATCGTCTGCGAATTTAATTTTATGACAGCGTCTTGAACAACTAAAACATCAACTATTTTTCCTGGAATTTGACTACTATCAAACAGTTGTTTAGCACCCTTAAGCATTAATTTGGTTCTAACCGGTTCAAATGTGATAACAGCATCATTTTCTTCATAGCAATTAATATGATTATCATAAAGGCAGGTCTCAACTTTGATATCTGTTACACTTAATTTAGCCGAAGCTAAAGCGGCATCAAGTAATAGAGCGCCAACTGCGGAATATTCTACCGCAATTTGTTTACCTTTAATCTCAGCTAATGAGTTAATTTCAGGTTTCGTTAATAAAACATCTGCACCATTGGAAAAATCCATAACAAGAATTATCTTTAATCTAATATCATCTGCAAGTAAGGTTAGTGTTTCATCCAGTGTTAATGCGGCCCCTTCAATAGTTCCATTGCGTAGAGCATGGATCACCTCAGAAGCTGAGGTCATTTCTACAAGATTAATTTGAGTATTTTCATAATAGCCGAGACTACGAGCAAGGTATAAAGGCTCGTAACCTGGAAAAGTATTTGTCGCAATGCGTAAAGGCGGCTCAGGGTTTTGAGTACAAGATAAAAGAAAAAGACTTAAGATTAGGTAACAAAGTTTTAGTATATAAGGCATCGTCACTTTCCACTCATTATTTTTATAGTATGGGAGAACTTTAAAAAATGCTCAAATAGTACAGTTTGCCTTGCCCTTGCTAGGAATAACTGACATCTAATATTCTAGCGAAATTAAGATACATAAACATTGTACTTTGGTACATGATTTTAAAACATTACAAGACAGAAAATGAATAAGCAATGTTTAGTAATGCGAAGACTTCAAAATATGAACTAATGTCAAATAGTTAATTACTTACCACCATTAAGTTGCGCATATTTAATGGTTTCTTTACTTTGTTTAAGCAGTTCTTCAGGTGCAATTTTTGATTCTGGCCAGGCTGAGATTAATTGTAAAATTCGATCAAAATGAAAGTTTATATGTTCATCGCTACTATTTAAAGCAGGGATATAACTAAACTTTTCTCCACCCGCATTAAGAAAATCACTTCGACCTTCGATATTTATCTCATCTAGGGTTTCTAAACAATCTATTGAAAAGCCGGGACAAACAACTTGTATATCTTTAACACCTTCTTTAGGTAACTTTTCAATTCTTTCTGCAAAATAGGGCTTTAACCATTCCGCCTTACCAAAACGAGATTGAAACGCCATTTCCCATTGCTCATCTGATAATTCTAATTTTTGTGCCATTAGTCGAGCCGTTTTATGGCAATGACAAAAATAAGGATCACCTTTTTCTAAAGTCCCTTTAGGCATTCCATGAAATGAAATAAGCAGTTTTTGTGGCTGACCTTCTTTTTGCCAATGAGTCTTAATCGATTTAACTAATGAATCTATATAGTTATCATCATCATGATAACTGCCTAATAAGTGTAAAGCAGGCACCCAACGCCAATGTAATAGCTCTTTAAATACAGCATCTGCAACTGAACCTGAAGTTGCACCCGAATATTGAGGGTATAAGGGAACAATAATAAATTTTTGCACACCATTTTGTTGCAGTTTATTTAGTACACTAGCAACAGATGGTTGACCATATCTCATTGCAAAATCGACAACAAACAATTGCTCATTTGAATCATTGCTAAAATCAGATTTAAATTTGGCAGCTAATTTATTAGCTAAAGCCTTGGTTCCTGCCATTAATGGCGAGCCATCTTCACTCCATACTCGAGCATAAGCTTTAGCTGATTTAGCAGGCCTAACACGTAAAATAATGCCATGTAAAATCATCATCCATAGCAATTTAGGAATTTCAACTACTCTTGTATCTGATAAGAATTCAGCTAAATATTTCCTTAATGCGGGCGCGGTTGGTGCCTCTGGAGTACCTAAATTGACTAGTATTATGCCTGTTTTTGCCGTTTGTCCATGTTGATAATTTTTTAATCCTTTAACGTGAGAACCCATTATATTAATTTTCCTACATGTAAGATGTGTTTAAAATTTCAGATACTATACAATAATCTTTAACTGTCCGGTATTGCCAATGAGCTTTTTTTACTTTTCAAATTTTATATTAGAAGTTTAGCTAAAAAAATTAAAACAGTTTAATCTTGATCGCATTGAATGTTAAATACCTTTAATAATGGACTTTAAATAGCAAACGACATTAAATTTAGTTAATTCTATAATTTCTTTCGATTGTTTGTTTAAATTCACCTTATTTACAGTTAGTATGTCCTTATAAATTTAAAGTTTATTTTAGAGGATTATACGCAAAAGTTCTTTCTGTTCTTGGCGTTTATTCTACATGGGGGGAACTAAAATAAATTGCCATTTCAGGCACAGATCCCTTATTTAGTAATATTTAAATTTCTTGTTTTAGAATCTTTTGTTGTTTTTTAATTATAAAAATAAGTTTTTAAATCGGATTGATTAATGTTTATCACCTTCTGGCTGGCAAGTCGATGGGGCATTATCCCTATTTTATTTGGCTCTGTATTAATCGAGTTATATATACCTGACTTTATATGGAATTACGGACTATTTCATGCACTATTAGAGGGCGGTGGCGCAGTTATTGCCTTTGTTCTTTCTTATCTGATTTTCACTATGATTCGCAGAGAACGTTTAACTGGTAATTATTATTGGTTAGTTGTCTCTTTTTTATCCATGGGTGTTCTGGATTTAGCTCATTCCCAGGTTCCACCTGGTCAAACGTTTGTTTGGCTACACTCAAGTGCAACATTTCTAGGCGGATTATTTTCTGCTCTTATTTGGTTGCCAGCATCCATTGCAAAACATCTATTTGCTAAAGTTACCCTATTAATTTGTATTATTTGTTCATTACTTGCATTCAGTTTTTTTTCAATTAGCTATCCTGAACTCACTTTTAGCATGTTAGATCAACAAAAAAACTTCACCATCTATGCCGAAATTCTTAATAAGTTTGGTGGTTTTGGTTTTGCCATATCCTGGTTGTATTTTATTTTAAATTTTCATTCTCAGAAAAAACAGTCTTCACTCTATTTTTCAAATAATTCACTATTGTTTAGTTTGGCAGGTTTATTATTTGAATTTTCAATCTTATGGGATGCCAATTGGTGGTTATGGCACATGATGAGGTCGGGTGCCTATGTTTTGTTATTTGTTTATTTTGCACAAAAATATGTAACTGATTTAATTGATCTTGAACATGCTCATCAAAAGATTGCCAGAAATGAAAAAGATTACAAATTGTTATTAAACTCTACTGGTGAAAGTATCTATGGTGTCGACTTAAACGGTAATTGTACATTTGCTAATAATACTTGCTTAAAAACACTTGGTTATCAATCGGTAGAAGAATTACTGGGTCAAAATATGCACAATCTAATCCATCATCATTATGAAGATGGTACAACCTATCCATCAGAACAATGTCATATTTCTCAGTCGTTTGCACAAAGAGAAGGAACCTTAATTAATAATGAATTTTTTTGGCGTAAAGACGGCACTTCTTTTCCAGTTGAATATCACTCTTATCCAATCATTGATAATGAACAAACGATCGGTGGCGTTGTTTCTTTTGTCGATATCACTGAAAGGAAATTAATTGAGAAAAAACTATACGAAAGTGAAGAAACCTATCGACTTGCTATTAATGCTACAAATGATGGTATATGGGATTGGAACATAGAGAATAACACAGTTCATTACAGTCCAGGCTGGCTAAGAATATTAGGAATAAAGGATACATCAAATAGTTATCAAACATGGGAACAGCGAATTCTACTAGAAGATAAGGAAAGGGTCTTTGAAAAACTGCAAGCACACTTAAGAGGTGATACAGAAATTTGGCAAGATGAGCATCGACTTAGAAAAAGTGATGGGAGTTATCTCTGGGTACTTGGTCGAGGTCAAGTTGTCAATCGTGATTCAGATGGTAGCGCGAAACGCATGATTGGAACAATGACAGACATCGATGAAAAAAAATGTCATGAAGATATGATTAAAAAACAGGCTAATTATGATTCGTTAACTTCACTGCCAAATAGGAAACTTTTTCTTGAACTTCTAAATAATGAAATAAAACAAGTTAAACGAAACAAAGATCAAATTTGGGTTTTATTTATGGACTTAGATGGATTTAAGGCTGTTAATGATACTTTTGGACATAAAAATGGCGATCAATTGCTGAAAATGGTTGCTGATAGAATTAAAAATATGCTGCGTGAAACTGATGTAGCAGCTCGAATTGGTGGAGATGAATTTGTTGCCTATTTACATCATATTGATATGCCAAAAAATGTGGATAGGCTGGCTGCAAACCTGATAGAAACCATTGGCAAGAAATATAAACTGGGAAATAATGAAGTTTATATTTCGGTTAGTATTGGTATTGCTAACTACCCAAATGATGCTGAAAGTAGTGATGATTTATTAAAGTTTGCTGATCAATCCATGTACGAAGCAAAGAAAAATGGCAAAAACCGTTACACCTATTTTACGCCTGATTTACAATATGCTTCTAAAATTCGTTTACAAATTGCAACAGACATTCGAAATGCCTTAACAAATAATGAATTTGAACTTTATTACCAGCCAATCGTTTGCTTAATTACTGGAAAGATTCATAAAGCCGAAGCCTTAATTAGATGGAATCATCCTCATAAAGGATTAATAAATCCGGGGGGATTCATCCCAATTGCTGAAGAAAATAATACAATTTGTGATATTGGCTTATGGATTTTTGAGCAGGTAAAAAATCAATTAAAAAGTTGGAAGAACCTGTTAAGTGAAGATTTTCAGCTAAGTATCAATATTTCACCATTACAGCTAGAAACAAAAGAACCCAAATATCATTTATGGTTAGATTCTTTTAAGGAATCATCTTTTCTGGGGAAACATATCGTTCTGGAAATAACAGAAGGCCTGTTAATAAAAAATGAACCGTCAGTCAATAAAAAATTATTAGAGTTTCGTGATGCAGGGATTCAAGTTGCTATTGATGATTTTGGAACCGGTTACTCATCACTTTCTTATCTTAAGGAATTTGATATTGATTATCTCAAAATTGATCAATCCTTTGTAATAAATCTTTCTGAAAATAGTCGAGAAGAGTCTTTATCTGAAGCAATTGTTGTTATGTCCCATAAACTGGGCTTAAAAGTTATTGCAGAGGGAATAGAGACAGATAAACAATTTGAATTGTTAAAAATGATGGGGTGTGATTATGGACAAGGTTATTTATTTTCTAAGCCGATACCTGCACAAGAATTTAAAAAAAGGTATTTAATTAAATAATTGTTGTCATAAGAAAGTTGAATATTTATTTTAATGACAGTTAAGACATTTAATTAACATGAGCAATTATAGTTTTGTGCTATCGTTTATTTTTCTTTCATCGTTATATGTTTAATAAATTTCTGAACCATTGGCGCAACAAATAAAATAATTGGAAAAGCAACTGTCCAGGTTGTAAGCCAGGCAATTAACCATTTATTCATAATGCCTGCATTAAACCCCAATGCATTGATCGTTGAAATACCTGAAACAATGAAAGTCATCAATCCAGAGACTAATAATCCAAACATTACCGGAGCGTATTTGGGTTTTAAAAATGGTTTCATTATTTAAGCCCTTAAGATGAGTTATTTAAGTATTGGTATATGAAAGATAACATTAATAAGTGATATAAATATTGTCAAATAATAATATTTCAATACCATAATATTATAAATAATCGGCAGGATATAAATTAATCAAACGATATAAATCAACTATTCATTTCTAATAATTTATTGTGTTAAGATTCATGCCGTAATAACAATAATAAAATAATTTAACCAAGGAGAACTAAATGAGGCTTTTTAATTTCAAGTCTACTAAACAGGTTATTGGAGTTGTCGCACTTGCTGGCTTAAGTACCATTTCTTTTGCCAAAGACAAGGTTTACACCTGGAAAATAGCAACAACCTGGGGGCCAACGCTATCACCATTTATTGATACTGTTCATAATATGGCTGATATGGTCAAAGAAATGTCTAATGGCCGTCTGGTTATTCGCGTTGATGCGTCAAACAAACATAAATCACCTTTTGGTGTTTTAGATATGGTCAAAGGTGGTCAATATGATATGGCTCACTCAGCATCTTATTATTGGAAGGGCAAGGATATTGAAACTTTACCATTCACCACGATGCCTTTTGGTATGACAGCACCCGAACAATATGCCTGGTTTTATTATGGCGGCGGTATGGAGTTAATGCAAAAAGCTTATAAAAAGCATAAGGTTCTTTCATATCCAGGTGGTAATACCGGTAACCAGATGGGTGGTTGGTTCCGTAAAGAAATCAAAACACTTGATGATTTAAAAGGTTTAAAAATGAGAATCCCGGGTTTTGCGGGTGAAATCATGGCAAAACTTGGCTTAGCAGTCACTAATGTTGCTCCTGGAGAGTTATATACTTCGCTAGAACGTGGAGCTTTAGATGCACTAGAGTGGGTTGGTCCGGGTATGGATATAAAAATGGGCTTTCACAAAATTGCACCGTACTATTATACAGGGTGGCATGAGCCAGCAACTGAATTACAATTCTTAGTAAATGAAAAGAAATTCAAAAAATTACCTAAAGATCTACAAGCAATCTTAGTGACAGCAATGAAGTTGAGTGCTTATGATATGTATATTCAGAACTATGCTATGAGTGCTGATTCCTGGTCTAAAATTGCAACCGATTATCCTAAAATCGAAATTAAGACTTTCCCAACAGAAATTATGGATGCTATGAAAAAAGCAAACAAAGAACTTATCGCTGAGAAATCAAAAGATAGTCCATTGTTAAAAGAAACGATAGAGTCTCAACTTAATTTCCAGAAAAAAGCTAGAGAGTGGACAATTATGTCTGATTATCTATATCTAAAAGATAATCTGAAGTAACCATTCCCTATTTATGATTCCTGTGGATAAACCTCAGGAGTCATTTTTCTAAACTAAACTGTAACTAATACAGAAAAATGCCATTTTTATTAAAACTTGAAAAAATTATAAACCGCATAACAGATTTTGTTGGTGCTTTGACTATACTTGCAATGGTACTGATGATCGTTAATGTCTTTTATGATGTTATTAGCCGTTATTTTTTTAGAAGCAATAGTATTGCTTTGCAGGAACTGGAATGGCACTTGTTCTCTGTTATTATTTTACTTGGTGTTGCCTATACTCTGAAAGAAGATGGACATGTTAGAGTTGATATCATTTATGATAAGCTAAGTGAGACGAAAAAAGCGCTCATTAATATGTTTGGTGCCATTATCTTTATTTTACCGATAGCCATATTAGTTGGCATTAGCTCTATTGATAATGTGCGAGAAGCCTATCTTTCTATGGAGCAAAGTGGCAATCCCGGAGGCTTACAATATCGTTGGATTGTTAAATCTCTGATCCCACTTTCTTTTTTAATGCTAATTATTAGCACAATAGGTTTTTTTATCAAAAACCTCAATATTTATGTCAAATACAAATCATTAAAATCATCGCACATAACTCCATCTGAGCAAAATGGAGACTTAACATGATTGGAATGATTATGTTTTTTACCGCATTATTAATGTTGTTAATTGGGTTTCCTGTTGCCTTTACCTTCGGTGCTGTTGCGGTATTTTTTGGCCTGATAGCAGGAATAGTTGAAGTTTATACTTCCGGTGGATTTGATCCGGGTTTCATTAGTGGTTTAATTGCTGGGGTTAATGAAGGTATTGATATGTTTGATTACATGCCTTACCGTATTTACGCTATTCAACAAAACACCATTTTAATGGCAATTCCCATGTTTATTTTTATGGGTGTGGTTTTACAAAAAACAGGCTTAGCTGAAAAACTGCTTGAATCAATGGGCTTTTTATTTGGTGAGATTCGTGGTGGAATTGCAATCTCAACTGTTTTAGTTGGCGCTTTACTTGCTGCGTCTACTGGAGTCGTTGGTGCTTCTGTTGTTGCTATGGGTGTAATCTCTTTGCCTGTTATGCTTAAATATAAATACAGTCCAACGTTGTCTACCGGTACGATTTGTGCCTCAGGTACTTTAGGACAAATTATTCCACCATCAATCGTTCTAATTATCCTTGGAGATGTATTTCAGGTCCCAGTTGGTGACTTATTTCAGTCTGCACTATGGCCAGGTTTGACTTTAGTTGCTGCCTATATTATTTATATTCTTATTATTTCATATCTTAAACATGATGTAGCACCAGCTATTCCAGCCAGCGATATTCAAACAGGCAAGGGCAAGCAAATTCTCAATGCCTTAATTGATATTATTCCTTCTTTAGCGCTTATTATTCTGGTTTTAGGTTCCATTTTTGCGGGTGTTGCGACACCGACGGAATCCTCATCAGTTGGTTCAATTGGTGCAATTGTATTAGCAATTGTCTATCGAGCATTTTCTTTTAAACTGATTATAGAAGCGGCTAAAGAATCGGTAAAAATTACTTCAATGGTTTTTGCCATTTTGATCGGTGCAACGGCTTTTTCGATGGTTTTTTCTTATACTGGAGGTGAAGAAATTGTTGCAGACTTTATGACTAGTTTACCCGGTGATAACAAAACTTCTTTTATTCTTTTTACGATGTTATCAATTTTATTATTGGGATTTTTTATAGATTTTGTTGAAATTTCTTATATTATCGTCCCCATACTTGTACCAATTTCTGAAACATTAGGCATTAGTCCGGTTTGGTTTGCTATTTTAATTGCGATGAATTTACAAACATCATTTTTGACGCCTCCTTTTGGATTTTCTCTATTTTATTTAAAAGGAGTTGCTCCACCTTCAATTTCGACAATGCAAATTTATCGAGGTGTTGTTCCATTTATTGTGATTCAGGTATTAGTTTTGGCAGTGCTTGTTTTTTATCCGGAATGGTTTGGTATTTCTTCTGGTATTGAGTAATGGTATAGAGTAAAGGTATCAAGTCTTGCCTAAGGAAGTATATTTCTTTTCTACCTGCATCATTGATCTTATTTATCCAGAGGCAGGTTTGTCTGCCATGCAACTACTGCGTCATGAAGGTGTCCGAGTTATTTTTCCTAAAAATCAGGGTTGTTGTGGCCAGCCGGCATTTAATTCCGGTTATCGTGAGCAAGCCTTGCCTGTTGCGCGTGCTTTAAGTAAATGTTTTCCTAAAGAGTTACCAATTATTGTTCCATCAGCTTCTTGTGCTGGCATGATCAAACACCACTGGCAAGAATTATTTGCGGGGCAAGAGGATGAACAATATGTTCTGGATATTGCTTCTCGAACCTATGAATTAACGGAGTATTTAGTTAATGAGTTAAGGATCAAACTAACTGATCTTGGTGAACCGATAGAAATTGCCGTTCATTCTTCCTGTTCTGCTCAAAGAGAGATGAAGGTTGATCAACATATTAAGTCACTCATTTCGCAATTAGACAATGTTAATATTATTGAACATCAACGTAAAACAGAATGTTGTGGTTTTGGTGGTACCTTTATGGTTAAGCAAGCCGATATATCAGGTGCTATGGTGAAAGATAAAACTGATTGTTTACGAGAAACTGGTGCTACAACGGTAATCAGTCAAGATTGTGGTTGTTTAATGAATATTGGTGGGGCATTTGAAAAACAAATGGCTAGTGGTGAGAAAAGTATGAATACTCAACATATTGCCGAGTTTTTATGGCAACGTTGTTATAAAGAATAAGTTACTCAGATTAAACTGCGATGAACCAAACTGAAGCATTTTACCAACGTATAGAGAAAGCACTACAAAACGATCAAGTGCGTCAGAATATTCGTTCGGCAATGAATGGCTTGATGCAAAAGCGTGCTGAACAATTCAATGATCCCGAAGAATTATCTGAGCTTCGTGAAAAAGCTCGTTCCATTCGTCATTATTCTTTGGCTAAACAAGCCGAACTTTTAGAAAAACTTGAACAAAAGTTAATTGAAAATGGTATTCAAGTTCATTGGGCCGAAACAGCACAGCAAGCGAATAACATTATCAGCACAATATTAAAAGATGCTGGAGCTAAAACCATAGTAAAAGGTAAGTCTATGGTTTCAGAAGAAATTGGCTTGAACGATTATCTTGAACAGCAACAAATTGAAGTTTTAGAATCAGATCTTGGTGAGTTTATTATTCAACTGGCCAAAGAACCACCATCACACATTGTTGCTCCTGCAATACATAAAAATCGTCAGCAAATAGCCAAGTTATTTCATCATTTCTTTCCGGAGCTTTCCTATAGTGAAGATGTAAACGAATTAACCTTAATGGCACGTAAAATATTGCGTGAAAAATTTGAAAAAGCTGATGCAGGAGTATCAGGTGTTAATTTCGCAGTTGCTGAAACGGGTACTTTATGTCTGGTTGAAAATGAAGGAAATGGGCGTTTATCTACGACATCTCCAGATTTACATATAGCCATTACTGGTATAGAAAAAGTTGTTGAGAAGCTTTCCGATATCCCTGGTTTATTAAATATGTTAACAAAATCAGCAACCGGACAAACAATTACTACCTATTTTAATATGATAAGTCGTCCAAGACAGCCAGATGAGAAGGATGGGCCACGAGCTGTTCATCTGGTTTTACTGGATAATGGCCGCTCCAGAATTCGATTTGATAATGATTTACTGGAAACACTACGCTGTATTCGTTGTGGTAGTTGTATGAATCATTGTCCGGTTTATGTTCATGTTGGTGGACATGCTTATGGAACAACTTACCCCGGCCCAATCGGTACGGTGTTAGAGCCTCAATTGGCTGGTATTAATAATATTGGTGCATTAACTTCAGCCTGTAGCTTGTGTGGTGCCTGTGCAGAAGTCTGTCCGGTTAAAATTCCATTACCTAAATTGATTAATCAGTTACGAGCAGAAGCCGTCAATGAACACTTTAGTGATAAACCCGTTCTCGGCAAAGGTAGTCTAAGAAAAACACCTGAAGTGATTGCCTGGAGTATTTGGCAGAAAATTTATTCAAATCCTTTTTTATATAAAACATTCAGTTGGTTTGCTACCAGTTTAAACTTTTTAACGCCATCAAAATTAGGCAAGTGGTCTAAATACAGGACAGTGCCCAAACCAGCGAAAAAATCCTTAAATCAACTTGCACAAGAAAATGGTTTTGATTATGAGTAATAGAGACAATATTCTTAACCGTCTGAAGCAAAATACCTTGTCAGAACCGGTAAAGATTGAAAGCAATGTTTCTTCATTTGTATGGTCAAAAGATGAAAAAATTACTCAATTGACAAAGTGTATAACAGCAGTTCATGGCGAAGTTCATCATTTAACCAATATCCACTGGATAGACTGGTTAAATCAGGAATTACCTAAACGTGGGTTAAAGCAGGTATTGATAGGGCGTAATAAAGTTACTGATGAATATACCTACAAGGCAGATAAATCCGTCACTATTCATCATTATGATAAGCCCATTGATAGCTGGAAAGATAAATTATTTAATCAGATAGATGTTGGCTTAACGACAACCGTAGGCGCAATTGCTAAAACGGGTAGTTTGATCCTTTGGCCTGATGCTGCAGAGCCTAGATTATTGTCATTAGTTCCTCCTGTTCATATCGCATTGCTTGATGCCAATACCATTTTCGATACTTTTGAACAAGCCATTGAAGAATTAGAATGGGCTAAAAACACGCCAAGCAATGCGCTTTTGATATCGGGGCCATCAAAAACGGCTGATATTGAACAGACTTTGGCTTATGGTATACATGGACCAAAAGAGTTGATTGTTTTGATTATTGATAAGTAAAACTCTCGTTAAAAAAATGGGCTATATGCAATGATTAGTCCTCCTCTTTAGAAAAGAGGGGCTAGGGGAGATTTGAAAATTAAAGCAGTGCCTGTTCAATTCCCCTTTGCTAAAGGGAGAGGCTGTCACCATACAAATCAACAAAGAAATACAAAGTAATGCCACAACTTAAAACAATCACAAACATTCTTATCATTTTTTGTGGTAGCATTTTTGAATAATGAGACGCGATATATCCACCGAACATGGACCCAATTAACATCACAGTGCCTTCATACCATGCTAATAAGTCATTAAATATAAAAATAATAACTGCAACCAATGAAACAATTGAAGAGATTAATAGCTTTAAACCATTCATGGCATTAATATCTTTATAGCCACTTAGAGCAAAGTAGCTTAATGCAATAAACCCCAAACCAGCATTAAAAAATCCGCCATAGGTAGCAACCGCTAATAACATTATTATCAAAAGAGCTTGCCCTAATAAAGAAACATGTCTGTGTTTGGGCATTGTTTTTTTAATAAATTCATTAATTTGTGAGCCGAAAATAAATAATATCGTTGCAAAAAGTAGCAGCCAGGGAATGGCATAATGAAATTGTGCTTCAGAAATTTGTAATAATAACCAGGCACCAAGAATTGCACCAAGAAAGCTAACGAGTATTAATTTAGTTAATTCGTTTTTATATTTGCTAATTTCTTTGCGAAAAGCAAAAGTACCACTGATATAACCCGCACATGAAGCCAGGGTATTTGTGGCATTAGCACTGATTGGGTTGACGCCAATTAGCAATAAAGCAGGAAAGGTAATAAAACTACCACCACCCGCAATAGCATTGATTACGCCACCAAGTATGCCTGCAGAAAAAAGAATGATAATTTCAAAAATCATACAAACTATTTAAACTCGGGATAAAGTAATAGTAAATTATGTGTAAACAGACAGTGCATTTTAGCTATAATTATTTATATTTTGTTGAATAAGTTCTTTTATTTTTTTCTCAAGTTACCTGGCTCTATACCTGTGATATTTTAAAGATTACTGGTATATTATCTTTATTCTTTGGACAAGACCTAATATCCAGGTAACGAATTTATTAGAATCAATTACCGTATTAGTGATAATATTAGCATTATCTTCTAGTTCTTCAATTGTTTGCTATACCCTGTTGGTGCAGACAAGTCTTCGTTATCAAATGTTGCATTATGTCTTACTTGAATATCAGCTCATATTTTTAGGAATTGGTATTGGGCTTAAATGGACAACTGCCGATAAAAAATCTATCTGGTTAGAGATAAGGTATAATTAATTCTATTTATCATGCTAAACTAGCTTATAGGAAAGTATTATGCAAGCAACAGCAGAACTACAAGTCATTCCCATTGGCTCTGGTGTTTCAGTAAGAAGTGAAGTAAAACAAGTAGTTAATATGTTATCTGAATTTAATTTAACATTAGAAACACATGCTTCGGGAACAAATATTGAAGGTGAATTAGATATAATCTTAGCAGCAACAACTAAAGTTCATGAATTTCTTCATCAGTCAGGCGTTGTCAGAATAGTCAGTTACTTAAAACTTGAAACACGTACTGATAAAATTCCAACTTTATCCGGCAAACGGCTTTAACATCTACAAAATTCCGGATAAGTAAAAATAGAGGTAAACAATTGCAAACACAAGTAAAAAAGTGGTTTAAAGATAAAGAGTATGGTTTTCTTGAAAATGGTTCAGGTCCAGATATTATGGTAAGAAAATCTGAATTGATTAAATGTTCTTATTTAAAAGTTCGCTCAATGGTTGAGTTTGAATGTCATATTGATAAACAAGGCTTAATTGCTAAAAAAGTTAAGCTGATGCCTAAAAAGAGAAATGAACAAAATCATCAGCCAGGTTCTAAAAACTATCCTTTTGGTGTCATGACGTAGTCGAGTATCCATAGAATAAATTTTTGGTAAATTGACTCAAGCTTAGATTCGCAAAATATTTACAATTAATGAATTAGTATATTAAGCGGAAAGTAATTGATATGGATGCCTTTTTTGCATCTGTTGAATAATGAGATAGTCCTGAGTTAACGGAGATAAAAAGAAGACTCGATGGCAGCAATTTTATTAATTATTTTTGTTTTAATCATGTTTGTACCTCAGTGGTGGGTTTCTTACACCATGAAACATTATGGAAAAACAATTAATGATTTGCCGGGAACGGGAGGAGAGCTTGCTGAGCATTTAATTGAAAAATATCAATTATCAGTCAAGGTGGAACAGACTCAATTAGGCGATCATTACGACCCTGGTACAAAGACAGTGAGACTAAGCCCACTTATTTATAATGGAAAATCATTAACTGCTGTGGCTATTGCGGCACATGAAGTAGGGCATGCAGTACAAGACTTTAGAAAAGAAGAACTTATTCAAACACGTGGAAAAATGGTAGAGGCCTCTCAACGCATTGAGAAAATGGGGGCCGGAATCATCTTTTTATCACCATTCATTACGGCAATAACGCATTCTCCTCATCTTGGAATTTTAGTTGCTATTATTGGACTATTGAGTATTGCTTCAAATGTAATGGTACATTTTATTAGCTTGCCGCTTGAGTTTGATGCCAGTTTTAATAAGGCTTTGCCATTGCTTGAAGCGGGCAATTATGTCACTAAAATCGATTTAAAATATGTGCGTAAAATTCTATTGGCTGCAGCATTAACCTATGTAGCTGCTGCACTTGCAAGTTTGTTTAATGTTGGACGTTGGATTATGCTACTTTTAAGGCGTTAACGATTAACAATAATTACCATAATTTTTGATTAATCGAAAACTAAAATGAAACTATTACTTTATGTCGTACTATTCTTTTTTTCATTGAATTTATATGGAGATGAGATGTTAAAACCTTGTCCTGATTCACCTAATTGTTATAAAACCTCTATTTCATATAACAAAAAAATTATGCAGGCAAAGAATGCTGTCTCTGAAATGGGTGGTAAAATCGTTGATTCTAATAATGATTATATTCACGCACTATTCACTTCAATGTTCTTTAAGTTTGTAGATGATTTTGAATTAAAACTAACAGAAAATCATTTGCATATCCGTTCTTCTTCACGTGCAGGGTACTATGACTTTGGTGCTAATAAACGACGAATAAATCAGTTTATTGGCCTGGTGGATAATAAAATATCACGGGTATAGTATCTGTATTTAAATAATTACTAAGTGGAAGTTTAATGAAAAAAGCAATTTTAAATTATTTATTTGTCTGTTTATTTTTCTTAATTAGCGCTTGTAGTGAAAAGGAAAAACCTTTATCACCATTACCAGAAGATGCAGTTATATTAGCTTTTGGTAATAGTTTGACTTATGGCACAGGGACAAGTCGAGAGTTTAGTTATCCTTCAATTTTAGAAAACCTGACAGGTTTTAAAGTTATCAATGCGGGAGTTCCTGGAGAAATAAGTGCCAAAGGCTTACAAAGGCTGCCCAACGTTTTGGATCAATACCAACCTCAATTACTTATTTTAATTCATGGTGGTAATGATATCCTAAGAAAAATTCCCAACCAGCAAACGGAGTATAATTTAACTCAGATGATAACTCTTGCTAGAAAGCATGGTATAGAAGTGGTGATGTTAGGTGTTCCCAGTTTTAATATTTTATCCCTAAAAAGTGCTAAATTTTATGAAAAAGTAGCCACTGAAAATAGAGTGCCAATCAATTTGAAAATTTTACCTGAGATTATTAGCGACAATAAACTTAAGTCAGATAGTATTCATCCAAATAAACAGGGGTATCAAATTATGGCTGAAGCAATACAGCAATTGCTTAAAGATGCTGGTGCGATTAATTAATTTAATGACAAATTATAATGCTATTCACACTAGTAAATATGGTACAACCACGGGCGATCCTGGGCACCTCTAAATAACTATGAAATTATTTTGATTGGAATTACTTTTTGTTTTTTGAGATATTTTCGGCTAAGTCGATAGCTATCAACGATACCAATGACCCAGAGGATCAGTAAAACTGAAGCAGCCGCTCTCATATAAAATGCATCTTCAAATAACATTTCAACAATTCTGGCAATATCCATAGCTTCTATTTCAACGCTTTGAATACTTTTAATGATCTCAGTTGCTCGCTGAGTTAATTGGTATAGCAGGATTAGAAGTGAAATTGCTGACGCAGTCATTAAGCTAATACCTAGACGGTATTTATTCAGTAATAAATGTCCTAATCCTGGACAGATAAATGCAGATAATAGAACGGCGCTGTTCAATTAATTAACAGCATCCTTAAGCACTTTACCAGCTTTGAAAGCAGGATTTTTAGAAGCTTTAATTTGAATCGCTTGACCAGTTTGTGGGTTACGGCCAGAACGTGCAGCACGGTCTCTCACTTCAAATGTTCCAAATCCAATAAGAGTAACTGGCTCACTATTTGATAACGAATCTTTAATAGCATTAATAGTTGCATCTAAAGCACGACCAGCATCAGCTTTAGTTAGGTTTGATGATTCTGCGATGGCAGCAACAAGTTCAGTTTTATTCATTTGGACTTTTCCCCTTTAGAAATTAAGCAAATATCATATAATTTACGAACAACAAGGTCAATTGATGAATAAAATTAAAATGATATTTTAAGCATTAATTGTGATCATAGGTTAAAATACCGATACTTTTTAAATAAAAATAAGAAGATCTATGAATAAAAAGCAATTAAATAAAGCAGTCCAGGAAGGTATCATTAGTCAAAAACAGGCTGATTTGTTATTTAATTTTTTATCGGACTCTGATAACTCGGTACTTAATGGCACAAATACAAATATTTCCAACTCTGATAATATACCAATATCTTCCAGCGGCGAACAATTAAAGTTTCTTCGCAGTTTTGGAGATATTTTTATTGCCTTAGGTGTGTTGCTACTGGCATTTACGTCTCACCAGTTGGCTACATCAATTCTGGAACAGATTTTAATTATTGTTGGTTTCTATGTTATTTCAGAATGGCTCGTTGGTATTAAGCGTCTTGTATTACCTGGAATTACGTTACTTCTTTCAATTTTGTATTTTGTGAATGAAGTCGTTGATATCAATTTAGGTATGTATGAATCACTGGATGTCATCTTTATGATTATGGCATCTTTGTTATTTTATCTTCGATATAAAATGCCATTTAGTCTTTATCCTGTTGCCGTTGGATGTATCTATTTATCTATTGAATTATTCCAAATTAATGTTATTGAGCATCCCTATATTTTTATCATACTAGGACTAATCGTATTTAGTTTCGCCATGTGGTATGACTCCAGAGATACAAACCGCATAACCAGCCTTAGTGATAATGGATTTTGGTTGCATTTATTAGCTGCGCCTTTGATCGTTCACGGTGTTATGGTTAGTTTATTTTTATCCGAACAACAAATGCTCCAGGTTGATAATATGACAATCATGACATTATTTACCTTATTTTTCTTTATTGCCTTATTTGTTGATAGAAGAGCAATTTTAGTTTCAAGCTTTGCTTATGCGCTTTTTGCAGTATTTAAATTTGCTTACCAACAATTTATGGAAGTCGATAATTTGACTTTATTTATTTTGATGGGCGTTGGCTTATTTATAATCTTCTTTGGAACTTATTGGTATAAAGTCAGGAAATTAGTATTTTCTCCTATTGCATCATGGCGTATCAGCCAATTTGTACCCAGTTTTGAAGTTAAATAATGATATATAAGTTTTAGTTTTAGCCTCCAGTTTTTTTAAATTATGGCTATTTTCTACATCTGCATATGAAGCTAAAGGTATATAAAGGCAAAAGTGCATTCTCTAGTTCGAAGATATTATGAGTGTTTTATATAAGAAATTGAGTTAATTTATTTTCTACTAGCACTACACAGGTTAAATACAAGGAAAGCCATGAAAAAACTAAAAAATGAAAAAGAGCTGGTTAAAAAAGCGATTATAGAAGGTGTAAAATATGGAGAGGGTAGAGGCGTTGTAGAATTTGAAGCCACTGACTCTGCTCATGAAAAAATTGAGTATATATACCGTTTATTGGTTCACGATAAGATTATCCAGCCAATTCCTGAAGATCAAATCTCTCAAAAATCAATGATGCATAAACTTGCGATTTGGGCATCGAAGTTAAAATAATATCATTTTATAATTTGAATTATGGAGAATTTTTATACTTGGGAAGGTAAAAATCTTAGACTCAATGTCTTAGGAACTCCCGGAGCTAAGTTAAATAAAATTGGTAAGGTTAAAGGTAATCAACTAAAGATCAGTGTCACTTGTCCACCAGAAAATGGAAAAGCGACAAAGTGCATGATTAAATTTTTGTCAAAAGAATTTAATGTCAAAGCAAGCAATATCAATCTTGTTTTTGGTTTAACTAGTATCAATAAACAATTTATAATTATAGAGCCTCAGCATTTACCTGAAATGATAAGTAGAGCTAATGTCTAATTTTAGCTGTGTTCCATTTAAGTTATATATGGCAAACTAAAAGATAATGAAAAAATTACATTTGGAGTTTATGATTAATGGTTCATCTAAGTGATGATGCAATAAAAAGAAGTCACCTTGATCTGTCAAAACGTTCATTAAATGGGATTTTATTGTACCCTTTGGCTTGGCTTATTCTGACAAACTTCACCAGTATTTTAAACTATCAGAATTTTATAGTCTATTTATCTGGTTTTGTCATTTTGATTGTCAGTGCTTTAAGACTTGCATTAGTGAAATATTTTGATGTTATTAATATAAAATACCCAGAAAAATGGATACAGCTTTTTTCTTTAGGGGTCATTACTTCAGCAGTCATTTGGAGTCTTTTCAGCGTACTATGTTTATCCTATTTAGGATTAACTCCAGAAGTAGTAATTATTATTTTACCTATCATTGTATTTTCAGCTGGTGGAATCGTTAGTTTATCTCCCGATAGAAATTTATTAATTAGCTTTTTAGCTATTTTAACAATCCCACAAATCCTTATCTTTATTCAACTAGGAACAACAAATAGCTATGTTATTTCATTTATTTTCTTAATATTTGAAATTTATTTATTAAAAGTAGGCTTACAAATAAATAAAGATTATTGGACTTTAATAATTCGTAGCGAAGATAATTATCGGCTATTTGAAAATGTTGTAGAGCATAGTGTTGAAGCAATCTTAATAACGGATGAAAATAATAAGATTATTTTTATCAATAGTGCAATGCAAAAAGATACCGGATATACACTAGAAGATTTAAAAGGTAAAGACCCCAGTATCCTTCGTTCAAATTATACTCCGAATGAAACTTATCCTTATATGTGGCAAGCGATAAAAGAAAAAGACCATTGGCAAGGTGAGTTATGGGATAAAACCAAATCAGGTGAAATTGTACCGAAGTGGGCTTCAATCTATATTCTTCGAGATGCAGATAGTGAAATAACAAATTATATTGCTAACTTTACTGATTTAACAGAAAGAAAAGAGGCAGAACAAAGAATAGAACATTTAGCTCATCATGACGCACTAACCGGCCTTTTAAACCGTTCTACACTAGAGCAAAGACTCGAACAAGCTATATCAATGTCAAAACGGAATAGAAAAAAAGTTGCGGTTATGTTTATTGATATGGATAGATTTAAATTAATTAATGATACGAAAGGCCATGATGTAGGTGATGCTTTATTAATCGAAGTTGCAAAACGTTTAAAAAAATCAACTAGACAAAGTGATATTGTAGCCAGGCAGGGTGGTGATGAATTTGTTGTTGTATTGACAGATATGGAAGATGTTTTAATATCTAGTGCCATTGCAACTTATATCGTTCATTCATTAGGACAACCTTATGAATTAAACGCACATACTTTACATACTTCTCCAAGTATCGGTATAAGTACATTTCCATCAGATGGAAATGATGCAACTATTTTGTTAAAAAATGCTGATACAGCTATGTACCATGCAAAAGATGATGGTAGAAATAACTTCAAATTCTTTTCAAAAAAAATGAACAAAAGTATCGCTGACAAACTGGAAATGGAGAGCGACTTAAGAGATGCACTAAGTGAGAAGCAATTTAGTTTATATTATCAGCCAAAAATAAATACAGCAAACGAGACTATTGCAGGTTTTGAAGCATTAATTCGTTGGCATCATCCAGAAAAAGGGCTGATATCACCAGATAGATTCATACCCGTTAGTGAGGAGTTAAGATTAATTAATGACTTAGGTGATTGGGTAATTGAAGAAGCGGTTAAACAGCAAAAGATATGGTTTGATCAGGGTTATACAGAATTAGTAATGGCAATAAATTTATCATTACAACAATTTTTAAGTGAAAAATTCATAGAAAATGTAGGAACAATCATTCATAAAAATCAATTGAACCCAAAAAATATAGAATTTGAAATTACCGAATCTATAGCGATGCATGATCCTGAAATGGTAATTAGTAAATTAAAAGAATTAAATGATATTGGAGTCTCATTAGCTATTGATGATTTTGGTACTGGATATTCATCCTTAGCATATTTAAAAAGATTACCGGTACAGACTATAAAAATTGACAAAACATTTATTAGTAACCTGGAGCATGATGAAAGTGATAAAAAAATTACCTCTGCTACAATTTCTTTAGCCCATACATTAGGTTTTAAGGTAGTAGCCGAAGGTGTTGAAAATAAAATTCAAATGAAATTTTTACAAGATTTAAATTGTGAATATTTACAAGGCTATCTTTATAGCAAACCATTGCCAATCGATGAAGCAAATAAATTATTGAATCAAGAGCTAATGAAAAACTAGAAAAAATAGATTAGAATCACTGTAACGAATTAATTATGTTAATATCATAAAATAATGAAATATATACTTGTTGTAGAAGATGATCCAATAAATCAGTTAATAATTGAAGACTATCTACAAGATTATGAAATTAATCTTATAGATGATGGTCAAAAGTGTCTTGATGAAGTTAATAAAAGAAAACCTGACATCATTTTACTGGATATTGCTATTCCAACAATTGATGGTTACCAGGTTTGTCAGAAATTAAAAAGTGATAAAGCGTATCAAGATATACCAATTATAATGGTCACAGCCTACGCAAGAGAAAAGGAAAAAAATAAAGCTTTAGAAATTGGAGCAAATGATTATTTAACTAAACCATTCAAATATGAATCTCTAATGGAAATAATAAAAAAATATATATAAATATTTCTATTCAAAAATAAGTGAATCAATAATTGATTTTACTTCATCTGAATTCCAGTCAATTCCACGATTAATTGAATATCTGACTTTACCATTTTTATCCAGAATAAAAGAACTTGGTAGGGCGAATATATGCCACTTATCAGAAACAAGACCATTTATATCCATTAAAACAGGAAACTCAACAGAAACCTTTTTTAAAAAAGCTTCAATATCATTCGCATTTTCTTGAAAATTAATAGATATTAACTCAAAAGTATTACCGGGATAATTTGATAAATAATGTGACTGTAATTTATTTAATGAAGGTATTTCTTCAACACATGGTGGGCACCAGGAAGCCCAAAAATTAACAATGGTAACTTTGGGTAAAGTTCCAGGGACTAAATCACTTTTATTCCGATATTTTTTATTAAAATCAGATAATTTAAAGTTAAGATCAGGTTTAAATTTAGAATTAAGAGGAAATGTTTTTAAGCCAACAATAGCTTCCTTATTGGAATTATGATCGATTGTAAATGGAATAGCAGGTTTAAATTCATTAACAGATTCTAATAATGAAAAGAATTGAACTAATTGATAGGGGATTTTTGCAGTAACAATTTTTTCAGCTTCAGTTGCTTTTATTGTACGATTTTCATTTTCCAAAGCATGCATAAAAAACCAATCACGTACATCGGGAACTAGTTGAATAAATGAAGATGAATCAGAATTCCACAAAGTGGAGAAAATTTCTTCTATGTGGTTAATATGACCACCGAATTTGGGTTGATAGACAACAATAGGCAAATTAGAGTGTTTAATAATAGCGTTTAAATCAGGCGCTAGACCAGCAATATTTTGTACATTATAAAAATTAGGATAAAACAGTATCGAACCAAGAAATGACTTATAAGACTGTTTATTATAATTTTCAGAAGATTGCCAAAGATGGACACCTTTAAGGGCAACCAGACTCATACGATCATAAGCTGAAACGATAACTTTTTTACCAGTTTTAATTGCATTAGCAATTAAAGCAGAAACACCAGTACCAGATAATTTATCTACACTGTCTGAAGATTCTGGTAAAAAGTAATTATGAATTAAATTTATTCTCCAAACTTCAATTCCAGATTTAACAGTTTCAGCAATCATATTTTCAAACATCAGACGTTCATCAAAATGACGGGTTAACCAGATTTGTAAATATTTTCCTTTAGCAGGATAAACCTCAACAACTAATTCATGATCATCTTTATCATGAAATGTTATTTCATTTGTTTCAATTGCAAATGAAACCATCGAAAAATTTAAAAACAAAAAAGAAGCAAACAAAAATTTAAACATTGGCCATCAGCTAATAATGATTAATAGTAAGTGTCTACAGATTAGAAGAAAATTTTATAAACGAATTAAATTTAATTACTAAAGAAGAGCAGTATTGAAAGTATTATGTATTAATCAGAAAAATTTATAAATTCTTTTTAATATTAATACAATTTAACATAATATATATTATACGCAATTGGATATAGCAATATGGGCAAAAACAAGGCGCGCTCTCGTGCATAAAACATGGCTTGTGGCTGTCATAACTAGTGAAATTCATCAGATTGCATCATTATTATTTGATCGTTATATATATTATTACGCAATTGATTTTATTAAATAAATTTATATCAATAATTGCCAGTTACTTTATTTCGAGTAAATAAATTGGGTATAAGAATTCTAATGATTATTTTTAAGTGATTTATTTTTGTATTGTGAAATGAAACTAATTATTTGATAAAAGTTTTAACAAATAATTAGTTTTGAATTGTTGCTAATAATTTTATTAATGAGTTGCTTGATGAGTCGTTTGGATTTGAAATGTAAAAATCAAATTAACTTGCTTCAGTTAATTGATCCATAATTTTTCTTTTAAGCGGTAAAAAATTACTACCTAATCTAAGCAATGCTTTACGTACAAATTTTCCTGGGACTGTTTCATTGGTGAAAACTTGAACTAAACCATTCGTACCATAATATAACGGTCTGGTAAAAACTTGGTGTCGTTTATTATAATTTCTTAAAACTTTTTGACTGGCAATATCCTGATTTTTTTCCATTGCCTGCTTAATTTCTTCGAATAAGTAATTTTGACCACGTAAACCCAAATTAAATCCATGAGCAGTTACAGGATGCATTCCAACTGCAGCATCACCAATAATTGCAAAACGATTTGCATAAAATCTATCCGCATGAACGCCAACTAATGGATAAGCTATTCGCTTTGTAATAACTTCCATTTTTCCAAAACGATTATTTAAATGTTTGGCGCAATCAAGGTTAAATTCATCATCATCCATTGCTAATATAGCTGATGCTTTACTAGATTCAATAGTGATTACAATTGATGATTCATTTTGTGATAAGGGTAAAATCGCCATAGTGCGACCATATTGAAAGCATTCAAAGGCTGTTTGATCATTAGAAATCTCATGTTTAGCCTTAGAGACAATAACTGTGCGACCAAAATCCTTGTGTTTTGCGGGGATTCCCATCATTCTGCGGGTATTTGAAAAACGACTATCCGCTGAAACAATAAGATCTGCACTTAGCTCATCTCCATTAGAGAGCGTTACTGTACCACCTTTATCATTAGTAGATAAAGAAACAACGCTAACACCACAGACAATATTAATCTTGTCATGAGTGATGACTTCTTCATAAATTGACTTACGGATCAAATGGTTAGGGACAAGGTAACCTAATGTTTCTGTATTTGCTTCATGATGATCAAAAAATAAGGTGTAGGGTGAGTCTCCATCAAGAACTTTTGCCTGTTTAATCATAGAGATACCATCTTCAGGAAGTCTATTCCATGATCCATTATCTTTCATTAACTGCACAGACAAATGAGTTAAAGCAATTTCTCTACCATCCCATTGTGGCTCAGAAATTTGCTTAAGTGTTTGTTGTTCTAAGACGGTGATTTCAATATCTAATGATGATAATGAACGTGCAAAACTTAATCCTGCTGGGCCGGCACCTATAATTATCACTTTATTATTCATAAACTCACCCTTTTCATTAAAAACCCCTTATTATTTTTATTAACTTAGTCTTGTTCAGCTAATAAACTAGCATGAGCTGCTGCTAGTCTTGCAACTGGAACTCGTGGTGCAGAACAGGAAACATAGTTGAGCCCTGCTTTATGGCAGAATTTAATTGATTTTGGATGACCACCATGTTCACCACAAATACCAATACTCATGCCTTCACGAGTTTTGCGTCCCCAGTCTACGGCCAATGTCATTAATTTCCCAACCCCATTAACATCAAGAACCTCAAAAGGATTATCCTGTAAAATACCACGCTCATTATACAAGGGTAAAAATTTGTTTTCGGCATCTTCACGAGAAAACGAAAAAGTAGCCTGACTTAAATCATTGGTACCGAAAGAGAAAAACTCAGCTTCTTTAGCCAGATCTTCTGCTTTTAAACAAGCTCTAACAACTTCTAGCATTGAACCAAATTTAAAAGGTACTGGATGGCCATATTGTTTTTCTACATCGGCACTGATGGTTGTTACAAAATCTTTTACATATTTCAATTCTTTAACAGTACAAACCTGTGGAATCATTATGTAAGGCTTAACATCAACGCCTCTTGAGTTACAATCTGCTGCGGCTTCAAGTATTGCACGTATCTGCATCGAATATATTTCAGGAAATGTTATACCAAGCCTGACACCTCGATGCCCAAGCATAGGATTAGTTTCATATAGTGCGCGTACTTTTTTAAGCATCAGGTATTTCTTTTCAATGCTTTCTTCAACAAGTTGAACATCAACAAATTCAGGTAAACGTCTATCGACTTTGCTATTAGAATTATTAATCAGATTCATTGAATTTTTAAGCACATCTAAACCGGTAACCGTTGCTCTTAGTTGTTCTAGTTCTTCCAATTCTTGTTCTAATTGCTTTTCATTGGGTAAAAATTCATGAATTGGTGGATCTAATAAACGAATAGTGACCTGGTTAGGCGACATAACTTCTAAAATTGATTTAAAATCAGAACGTTGAATAGGTAGTAATTTATCCAAAGCTTCTTGTCTTTGTTCTTTAGTTTCAGCTACAATCATTTCAATGACAATAGGTAAGCGATCAACATCATTAAACATCCGCTCTGTACGGCATAAGCCGATACCTTTTGCTCCATATTTAAGTGCCCTATTCGCATCTGTTGCCGTATCAGCATTGGCTAAAACTTTTAATTGAGCTTTTTCATCAGCCCATCCTAATAAAGTATTTAACTCAGTAGAAAAGTCAGCTTCAATCATATCAACCTGACCTAAATAAATATTACCACTACTACCATCAACACTGATTGTATCACCTTCTTTAATGGTAATTTCTCCAACTTTTGCACGTCTGGTCATAACATCAACAAGTATGCCTTCTGCACCAGCAACACAAGGCTTACCCATACCTCGGGCAACCACAGCTGCATGTGATGTTTTACCACCACGGCTAGTTAAAATTCCTTCAGAAGCAAAAAATCCATGAATATCTTCAGGCTTGGTTTCCTCTCTGATTAGGATAACTTTTGTACCTGATTTTGCTACTTGCTCAGCACGGTCGGCGTCAAAAACTGCTTGTCCATATGCAGCGCCGGGTGAAGCAGGTAAACCTTGAGCCAGGATGTGGTTTTGTTTAGAAGGATCAATTCTTGGGTACAACATTTGTTCAAGATAGCTCGGATTGATTCTTAGTAAAGCCTCATCCTTATTGATTAAACCTTCTCTTTCCATTTCTACGGATGTTCTAACCATAGAAACCGCATTCATTTTTCCGTTTCGAGTTTGTAAGCAATATAATCGCCCTTGCTCAATGGTAAATTCAAAATCCTGAACTTCACGGTAATGTGATTCTAATTTAGCACGTAATTCTAAAAGCTGTACATGCAATTCGGGCATTTCTTCCTGTAATCGATCAATGGGTTTAGGGGTACGGATACCAGCAACCACATCTTCACCCTGCGCATTAATCAGATATTCACCAAATAACCGGTTTTCACCTGTACCCGGGTTACGAGTAAATGCAACACCGGTTGCACAATCATTACCTAAGTTACCGAACACCATAGCGACAATATTGACAGCAGTACCATTTGCCTGAGCTTTAGAAATATTAAATTCACGACGATAATCAATCGCCCTTTTACCATTCCAGGAACCAAAAACAGCTTTAATAGCAAGTTCTAATTGTAAATATGGATCATCGGGGAAATCATGTCCTGTTTGTTGTTTAACTATTTGAAGAAACGCCTCAGCAACCTCTTTTAAAGTTTCTGCATCTAAGTCAACATCATCCACTGCGCCATGATCTAATTTGATTTTAGTAAACACTTCATCGAAGTGTTCATCGTCAACATTTAAAGCGACTTTACCAAATAATTGAATAAAACGACGATATGCATCATAAGCAAATCGTCTATCACCAGATTGTTCTATTAAGCCATAGATTGTATCTTTGTTTAGCCCCAGATTTAAAATCGTATCCATCATACCCGGCATTGACATGGCCGATCCAGAACGAACCGATATTAATAAAGGATTATTTTTACCGCCAAATTGACGGCTTGTTTCTTGTTCCATTAACTCAAGACTAGCTTTCACTTGATTAAACATATTTTCAGGTAAGTTATTATCTTCTAAATATGCTAAGCAGGCTTCAGTAGAAATAACAAAACCTGATGGTACATTTAAACCAATTTGAGTCATTTCACACAGGTTTGCACCCTTACCACCTAGTAATTGCTTATCTTTTCCATCACCTTCTTGAAATGAAAAAACCCATTTTTTACTTTCTGACATTCTATGTTTTCCTGATTAATTAAATTGTTAGTATATAGCCCTAAGCCCAATAAAGAATTTGCTCTACCATCAAAAACTAACATAATAAAAGTAGAGCAAATTTTTTAAGTAAGTTAGAAGGGACAATTATTATTTTATAGTGTAACTATTACGACATAATGACAATATGACTTTTTAGTTTCTTATTTATTAGTAAAATGATAAAAGTTATCATTTAAAAAATTAACAACTTCTTTTTCATCATCCGGAAACCATTCAGTATTTAAATTTTGTGAACACATACTGACCTGACGACCAAGATCCAATGAAGATTTAACTTTATGATTAGCTCGAGTATAAGCCTCTGTCTGATGACAGGATAGGCATTTACTATTATGTAATTCCCTTCCTTCATTTGCATACGCGTTTGTTAGTGGATACACAAATGCGACAAGTATTAATATTGATATTTGTTTAAACATGCGTTTTCCTTTTTTAAAATATTTAAAACTGAGAAGTGTCACCGAGACCTTGTCTTAATACAATAGCTTCATTGGTTTCTAAATCAATAACTGAGGTAGCTTCAAAACCACAAAAGCCACCATCGATAATAAGATCTAATTGATGTTCCAATATTTGTCTAATTTCATATGGATCTGTTGAAGGAAACTCATCTCCCGGTAAAATCAGAGTTGAGCTCATAATTGGTTCACCCAATTCTTCTAATAATGACTGTACAATTTTATTATCGGGCACACGAATACCAATGGTCTTGCGTTTAGCATTCATTAAGCGCTTTGGTACCTCTTTAGTTGCTTTAAGAATAAAAGTATAAGCTCCAGGGGTATAAGTTTTTAAAGTACGATATTGGGAGTTGTCAATTTGAGCATAAGTAGATATTTCTGATAAATCCCGACAAACGAGAGTAAAGTTATGATGTTTATCCAGATTTCTAATAAAACGAATTTTATCCATTGCCGCTTTATCACCAAGATGACATCCAATAGCATAGGCAGAATCGGTTGGATAGACGATTAACCCACCCTCTCTTATAATTTCGACAGCTTGTTTAATCAAGCGTGATTGTGGATTTTCTGGGTGAATTTGGAAAAATTGGCTCATAGTCTGTGTTCAATCGTGTGGTAATAATTAATGTTAAGTCAATAGTTCTGAAACTGGTTTGCAGGAGCGTGGTAAATCAGGGAAATATCCTAAGTTATTCCACGGCATATCAGGACTATGGAAATCTGAACCAATTGATGCATACAAATTATATTCTTCTGCAATTTTACTTAGCTTTGGAATTTCATCAACACATTGGCTTCCAGAAACAACTTCTATAGCTTGTCCACCAAGATTACAGAAATCATTAACAAGTTGTTTAAGTTTTTTTAATTTTAATTTATACCTGGCTGGATGGGCAATAATAGCAATACCTTTTGCTGCTTGAATCCAGTTTATAACATCTTCTAATGAAGCCCAGGTATCTTTAATATAACCCGGTTTATTGTTAATTAAAAACTTCTTAAAAGCATGTTTTATATCTTTAGCATAGCCTTGTTGGACAAGAAAATAGGCAAAATGTAAACGACCAATCATTGTCGATTGTGAAAACCGTTGTGCTCCTTCTAAAGCATTTTCT
>JADGAU010000120.1 GCA_015231865.1 Gammaproteobacteria bacterium
TTTATACTTTGGTTAAAAATGGTTGTTCAATACAATGAAAATTTATATTCCCATATCGGCACAAAAGATCAAATTAAGACTTTTTGTTTAGATACTGGTAGAAAGTGGATAGCTGGCATACGAGCGTGTCGGCAATTATATACTTTATAGTTTTGACTAACGTGCTGTGACAATAAAATGATTAAACAAATAGTTTTTCAGTATTTATAAAGTTAACTACCTCGTATCTTTCTGATTTAGGTGTAAAGTCTCCGGCATATATAATATAACCTTTATCGGAATTATTTGTTAATTTCTGAAATTTACTAAGCCCTTTCGCAAACACCTTATTAAAGGTTGATGATGACTTAATTTCAATCGGAATAAGTTGAGAGCCCTTTTTATACAATAAATCAACTTCTAATCCATTACTATCTCTAAAAAAATACAAATTTGCTTGAAGACCTTTATTTAATCTTGTTTTTATGGATTCAAGTACCACCATGTTCTCAAAGATATTACCAATTAACGGATCTCTGGCTAATATCTTTGGCGATTCAATATTCAGCAAAAAGGCTAATAATCCTGTATCAATAAAGTAGATCTTGGCTGATTTGATAACACGCTTGCCAAAGTTTTCGAAATAAGGCTCTAACTTAACAATAATAAATGACACCTCCAAAACAGCAAGCCATTCTTTTAATGTTGTACTTGAGACACCAACATCGTTGGATAATGAATTAAAATTGATTATCTGGCCAACTCTACCCGCTAATAATTTTAAAAACTTCTCAAATAATGAAATAGTTTTAAGGTTAATTAATTGTCTAACATCGCGCTCTATATAAGTTTGATAATAATTAGAATAAGCACGATTAGGTTCAAGGTTATCCTGATAGATTCGTGGAAAAAAACCATGGAAAAGCAATTCATCTCTATCTTTTCTATCCGTGCAACTTAATACTTCTGATATGGTGAGAGGGAAAAGAGTCAGAAGATCCGTTCTACCAGCAAGTGATTGAGTAATTTCAGCTCTTAGTTTTAATTGATGAGAACCGGTTAATATGAATTGTCCTTTCGTTTGCTTGGTATCTACAATTCCCTGCAGATAAGAAAGTAATTCCGGAACTCTTTGTATTTCATCAAAAATAACATAACTTGAGTATTCATTTAAAAATGCTCGGGGATCATTTAGAGCAAAAGCTCTTATATCAGGATCCTCAAGACTACAGTAATGGTAATCCGGAAAAGTTAACTTACAAAGTGTGGTTTTTCCAGACTGCCTTGGACCAATAATGGTTACTATTGGATAATCTTTTACCGCTTGAAGAAGTTCTGATGTTATTTTTCTTTTAATCATGAATTAAGCATACTATTTATTATGAATATTTCAAGTTGAACTTTTATTTTTCATGATTCTTGTTTTCTTATACGGGTCATAACACACCAAAAAACAAATTAATCAGCTTTTCATTAATTAATTCATGTCTTTCAATATTGCTTATTACGATACCAAAATGACAATGATAATCATTGATAAAATTCATGATTCCTTTTAATGAACGTAAGCTTACTTTTTGAGTGTATTTAATTTCTACAGGCAATAAACCCGGCAAGGGTAAATATAAAGATAAAGTTGGCGCTCTATATTGTCAGATGAACAATCAGCAAAAACTAACTATTGGCAGTGGCTTAAGTGATAAACAACGCTTATCAACGCCACCTATTGGAACCCGTATTACTTTTAAATATTATGGCTTAACTAAAAATAAAAAACCACGTTTCCCTGTTTTTAAAAGCATTAGAGCGATTGAGTAGTGTCATAAATAAACATCCAAAAAAAATGCTATTATAGTTATAATTAAATCGGTTAAAACTAAATTTCAGAAAGTGTGATATGTCTAATAATCAAATAAACAACCCAAACCTGGTTATACTCAATTATGATCCATTTTTAGCATATATAGATTCAATCATATCTCCCTCTGAATGTGATTATTTGATTAATCAGGCCTCTGATAAAATGTTACGAGCAAAAGTTTCATTAGATAAAGAGAATGTCATCATACCTGCAAGAAGTGGTAAAAATTGTTGGCTAAACTATAGAGATAATGACTTTGTTAGCAAAATTGGAGAAAGAATAGCCTCTATTGTTGGTATTCCATTAGCCCATGCTGAAGCTTTGCAAATGCTTCATTATGGCATTGAAGAAGAATATAAAGCACATTTTGATGCTTATGATCTAAATACTGATAGAGGAAAACGATGCTGTAAATATGGCGGTCAGCGTTTAGTAACTGCACTGGTTTATTTAAATACTGTTTCTAATGGCGGAGGAACAGGATTTCCAACGATTGGCAAAGAAGTCTCTGCTAAGCAAGGTCGACTAGTGTTGTTTTACAATACTTTTGCAGAAGCTATGACACCTCATCCATCGAGCCTTCATGCCGGTTTACCTGTTATAGAAGGTGAAAAATGGGCTTTTAATATGTGGTTTCATGCCAGGCCAATGAGAGAAATACAGAAGTTTGACGGTGATCAACTATCTGTATATGATTCTCCTAAATCACCCTCTTCATCAACGATTGTTGATTGTGAAATAGTTTCTACGACTAATAATAATTTATTGTATAAATCCAATCGAGCTAAATCTCTATTAAAAAATGCCTTTGATAAATTAGTTCTGCAAAGTAAAGATTTACCTATACCCGTTATTTTTACCTATTGGGATAGCTATGGTAATAATCCTTTAGTCATTAATGAAATTAACTATCAACATCGATGCATTGAGCTGATTGACCGAACTATTCTTAATCCTCTTGCCAATAAAGCTCAGCTTCCTACGTTGCTTGCAAAGCATAAAAAATTACATTTATCGCCAATTACCTATACGACTGTAGAGGAGGCACTTAATCATTCTGAAGAAGTTAATTTGTGGTTTGTCAAAAACGCCTTTGGCTCTGGAGGCAAGAATATGCTTTGTCTGTTAAATAAAGACTTAGCCAGTCTTAAATTAGAAAAATATTTTATTATCCAGGCAGGTGTTCAAAATATCCAACTGATGGATGATCATAAATTTACAACACGTATTTACTGCTTTATTTGGAACAAGGAAGTCTATCTTTATAAAAATGGTTTTACTTTAAGGCATGGTGAAAAGTTTGATTCTGAAAGTAATGATTATAAAGCACAAATTGACCATAAAGGATATGAACTTGATAATGGCCCGGTAAAAATGGCTCAGTTGGTGAATTATCCATTATATAAACAGTATTATCCTAAATTCAGGCATTTGCTTTCAGAACTAAAACCAGTATTTTCATCCGTTATTAATGCCTCTGATCAAGAACATTATGGTTTGCTGGGAATTGATTTAATGCTTCAAAATGATGGCAATGTAAAAATGATCGAAATTAATACCATGCCGAATTTAATTCATTCGAAAGAAATCTGTGAAGAAGTTAATATTCCTTTATTACAATCCGTCATCAAAATGACTTTGGGTTATGAAGATAATGATATGGAGTTAATTTCTAATGGTATTGACTGAGCTTAATATTGAAAATACTTTTTTTATCATAAAACAAAGTTCAACTATTAAAGTCCTTTTTATTTGTCATTCTCATAAGGATTTAGACAAATAAACAATATTTGAATCTTTTATATCTTCGGCCGATATAATCCTTATGATTCATAAAGATATTTTAAGACAAACCTTACTAAAGAATAGCCAATGGTTAATTGACCAGATGAGTGATGATGGACGATTTTTATATCAGTCTGAAAAAATTAACCACAATCTAAAACAAGAAGATAATACAAATCACACTCAATCGTCTTATTATAATATTGTCAGACATTGTGGCAGTTCTATTATTTTACTTCGAGCTTATGAATACTTTCAGGACGAAATTTTTTTAAACGCAGCAAAACAATCAATTACATATTTCCTTTCTACTCTAAAACAAGAAACTACCGATGCAAGTCATCATTATTACCCTGTCTATAACCATAAAGTAAAATTAGGTGCTGCCGGTTTAGGTCTGGCCTCCTTAGTACATTATTATCGATTAAGTAGCGATAAAAAGTATAGAGCAGTTATAGATGGCTTAGTACAGCATATTTTATCCCGAATAACTAAGGATGGTGAATTAATTGCTTATTACCTCCATCCTTTAATCAATAATGGCGAAGCAATTGATTTTGAATTTTTATCAACGCTTGATAGCGAGCAAAGAAGTAAAGTTTCCTCCTATTATTTTCCTGGCCAAGCATTATTGGGACTGGCACTTTATTATCATTATATCGATGATATACCGGATGACTTTAAACAAACGATCATTAGTAAAAGTAAGTCAGCTTTTGACTATATCCTGGCCGATCGTGCTTGTGAGCATAAACGCATTAATCAATTACATTGTATTGACACCTGGACGATGCAGGCAATTGAAGCATGGGCTCTAACAGATCACTTTAATGAAACAGCTTATTCCGATTATGCATTTAATCAAACCAATCAATTTATTGAATTAATGACTGAAGAAGAAAATCTACTATTAAAAGAATATATCGATGCTTCATGTTGTGAAGGAATCATTTCGGCTTATTTTTTAGCTGAATATTTAGGTAAAAAAGAACAGGCTAATTATATTATCAGCAAAATATTACATTATTTTCAGACACTTTTATCTAAAGAACTTTCATCCGTTGATCAAGACAGTATATTGCTAAATAAGCTTTTTGATTCTAAACAATGCTTAGATGATTTTTATTGCAAACTAAAACATAAATCCATCAATATGGATTTAATTCATCATATTATCAGTTTTTTATCGCGCTTATTAACTATCGAATATGAAAACTTAAAACCGGATGATATTCCTCTTGAAATAATTGCTGATTATCGACTTATTAAAGTAATCAAGACAAATGAATATTCAGAAATATTCCTAGCCCATGTTGATGATGAGAAAATTAACAATATTATTATTAAAAAAGGCAACTACTCAACCATTCCCCTCCTTAAGAATGGGGAAGTAGTTATTAAAAAAGTCAGTCAATTTAATGATAATAAATTACTTGTACAAGAGAGAAAGATATTTTATTTAGCTAGAAAAGAGCACAACTCTCCTTATTTTTATTGCATTGAACATTTAAAGTCTACTCATTATCATTTTTTTGTTAACCAGTATTTTAACCAGGGTAATCTTAATCAATGGCTAAAAAGTGGTATTCGAATTACTGAACAAATTGCCATTGAATTTCTTCAGAAGCTTCTTGCAATTTTTGAGCAAATGCAAAAATATTGTTTGCTACATTTAAATATTAATCCAGACAATATTTTGGTTAAGCAGGATAAAAATACCGGTGAATTAGGTTTTTCTCTTTGTGGTTGGGCACATTCTCAATTTGCATCATTTGTCTATTTAGATAAGCTGGATGAAACTAATCACTATTTACCACCTGAAGCTTATAAAGGTTATTTAACCACTGAATCAGATCTTTATGCTTTAGGTGCTGTGCTATATTTTATGCTTGAAGGCAAAACTGTATTTAATCTAAGGGAACATTCAACAACAGCACACATCGCTTATTCTCATCTATTTTTAGAACCAGAGTTTTCTGAAAAATCATCTAAAAAAATACAATACATTATCTTAAGAATGATGGATAAAAATTATCATAGTCGAGCATCTATTGAGGAGATTATTGAGATTATTCAATCTAAACAACTACCTGAGCAATCGATAACACCTTACACATTAAATAGAGATATTACAGATCATGATTTACATTTAAAAAGTGAAGCTGAACTTTGGCAACAGCTTGCCAAAAAAGGTTACAATAAATTTATTCCGCCTGAATTCAAAAATTAATTTGAATTCAAGCATTTTATAACCATGAATGACACAACCCCATATGCCTATAAATATCAAAGAAATTATTGAATTAGTAAAAACCGCCGCACAAAAAGAAATTATTAGTAAACTCAATAATACTGCATCAATAAAAAAAGATGGTAGTTTTGTAACTGAAATTGATATCGCCGTTCAAAACATGATTCAGGATAAATTATTTGAACTAACACCAGAAATTCCATTTTTTGCAGAAGAAAATTCTGATCAGGAGTTACTGGCCTTTTTAGATAATCCTCCTAATCGATTCTGGTGTTTAGATCCGGTTGATGGCACATCTAATTTGGTATCACGCTTACCTTATTTTGCCATTTCACTAGCGCTAATAGAAAATGGACAAACAAGCTTAGGCATTGTTTATGATCCAAACCGTGATGAATGCTTTGTAGCACAAAAAGGACAAGGTGCTTTTTTAAACAATAAACAACTGCATACAAGCCAAACACATTTCCCCTTATCCAGATCACTTGCTTTAGTTGATTTAAAACGTTTACCCAAGCCCTTATTAGAGAAATTTATTTTAAATCAGCCTTATCATTCTCAACGCAGTTTAGGTTCAGTAGCTTTAGACTGGTGCTGGCTAGCCTGCGATCGTTTCCAGGTATATATTCATGGCAAACAGCGACTTTGGGATTATGCTGCCGGTTTATTAATTGCTGAAGAAGCCGGTTGTTACCATATAGGTATGGATAAAAAAGATATGTTTCAATTGACTCTCGAACCAAGACAAGCTATTGGTGCTGTGGATGAAAGTCTGTTTAAGGAGTGGACTGATTTTATTTATCGAGCAATTGAATAATTATAACTATTATTTAAGCAGCAACTTCCTTAATCTTTTCTTCCTTCGGTTGATATTGAATGCCTTTGATTATTTTGTCTTGTATTTGTAAACAAGACTTTAATTCATTGAGAGGTGACCTTTCTGCAATGTCATTGTATGCGACATCAAAAGTGCAATGTAACATTTGAAACAATTCGAGATATTCATAGGGGTAGGATAGTTCACAACCATAAAACAGATGGTAATTTTTACGGTCATGAGAGTACTTTATTTCACCCCAGTCCCTTTTAGGGATATAGTCTTCGACCATGGGAAAGTCAGGTATATATCTCATCAAGTTTTCCATGAGCATTTTAAAATCCAGATATTTCTTAATCCTGTTTTTTGGGGCAAAACTGTCGGGGTCAATGGATAAGAATATTGTTGTTAGAAAAAGGTGTTTAACTGGACTTGCAACATTCCTTAACCAGATGTTTGAAATGAAAATTGTTGTTGCAATATCTTCAATGCTATATTTCTTTAAAATTTTTAGTACTTTGTATATTTTCTTTTCGTCAGCCATTTCCTCTTTGATTAACATTTAAGCAATAATTTACTGAATTCAATCAATGCAGGCAGTTCTCTATTGATTTTTAAAGAGAATCCTGCCTTATACAACGCCTCTCTCTGATTAAAAAGAATTAAGCTGGAAATCGAAAAAGCAAGAGTTTGCGCTCCGGTTTTCCTGTCCCCTTGCCCCTTTTTATAAAGTGAAACCTTTGAAAAAAACGAGTTTCTTATGAACTTTTATCGAACTTTCCTTCCCAAGGGACGGTATAGGAATCCCAAATATCACTTTTTCCTGAATGCTGTTCCTTCATCTGAGCCATGGCAAGGACTTTTCCATTTGACCTTGCGTTTATCAGTCCGTAATGAATTTTCCCGCCTTTTTGATGCGCTCTCGCCAACTCCGTAGAGAAAACGAGGGGGAGATCTCCTCGGCTATATTTGCCCGCAGCACCCATCGCGTCAGCCATTGGGTGGTCGAAACTTTTATTGTCTCCAGATGAAACAACGGTTGCAAGGGGGTTGACCTTTTCCAGAAACTTGCAGGTGAAATCTGAGGAGCCATGGTGACAGGACTTTGCAACATCCACCTGAAATGGATTCTCATCCCCGTAATGTTTCATCAAATGATTTTCTGCCGGTATATTAAGGTCGCCCCCAAAAAGGAAGGAATGATCGCCAAACTCCAGCCGGAGAACGATTGAATGTCCGTTTCGGGTATGGGAATGACTGTAACCGTTTTCTGAATGCCCTTCCTCTTCTCGAAGGGGTGGTTCGTCGAAGGCAAGATATTCGGGTTTATCGCCACTCAGTCTCTTGGGAACTGGGCCCAACACTTTTATTCTTGTTTTGTTGCTGCCCATTTCTGTAAAGTCAGGCAGGAAACCGTCTTCTACGGTAATGACTTGAACCTTTTCGACACCAGCTTCCTCAACTGCTTTCCAGAAAGACTTAAAGCCTGAGGCGATGATGCCTTCATCAAGCTGAGCCTTAATGTCGTCAAGGGAATTGAAGCAATTCATCAGGACATATTGACCATCCTCACTCTTCATATATCCTTTTTCAAGCATCCTCTCAATGCAGTCTTCGATACTTTCCTTATTGATCTTCGCATAGCGTGAAATGCCGTTGTGATAGATGTTTTTGATAACAAACCCTTTGTCTACTACAATTTTCTTCAGTCCGTTGTAATGGTCGTAATCGGGGTGGCTTATGACCATTGCCTTTATGGTAATTTTCCCATTGTTGTCAAGGATCGATTTGTAGCGGTACTTCATGAAGTGATAGAGGGAATCGTCGGGGCCGCCGTCAACAATGATAATTCCGTCTGGGGTTTCAATCAGCACGGCATCCCCCTGTCC
>JADGAU010000121.1 GCA_015231865.1 Gammaproteobacteria bacterium
TTTGGCATCGTTTTGTCCAATAATATGCTTATCTAGTTCATGAACAATTTCTTTGGGAGTCATTTGAGACATCAATCTGTTTCCTTATTTTCAATATCTAAAGTTTCAATTGTTAAATTATCGTTTGTATAAATACAGATGCTACCAGCAATTCCAAGTGACTTCTCAACAATATCTCTAGCACTTAATTCTGTGTTGTCAATTAAAGCTATAGCAGCTGATTGAGCAAATGGCCCACCTGAACCAATTGCAATTAGACCATTTTCCGGCTCAATAACATCACCGTTACCTGTAATAATTAATGAGGCTGAGTGATCAGCAACTGCTAAGATAGCATCCAGTTGACGCATTGATCGTTCTGTTCTCCAATCTTTAGCCAATTCAACAGCCGCTCTTAATAATTGACCACGATGAGTTTCAAGTTTTGCTTCAAAGCGCTCAAATAAAGTAAAAGCATCCGCTGTGCCACCCGCAAATCCGGCAATAACTTTATTATGAAAAAGACGACGAACTTTTCGAGCATTGCCTTTCATAACAGTATTACCTAAAGTAACCTGGCCATCTCCACCAATGACAACTTGATTTCCCTTTCTGACAGAAACGATGGTTGTTCCTCTATATTGTTCCAATTTTTTTTCCTTGTATAAAACTTCTCAAAAGTGTAAATATGTTTAGATCATGGGGATAATGTATAAAAATAAAAGTTATTTTTTAATCTGCTTATGTTTTTCTTTTAGCGCGAGGGTGTGCTTTATCGTAGACTGAAGCTAAATGTTGAAAATCCATATGCGTATATATTTGTGTCGTTGAAATGTCTGCGTGTCACAATAATTCCTGAACAGCTCTTAAATCTCCACTAGATTCTAATAAGTGACTGGCAAAAGCATGCCTTAGTACATGTGGATGCAGATGCTGGCCAATTCCCATCTCTTGTGACCATTTAGCTAAACGCGCTTCAACAGTTCTTTGGGAAATTCTTTTATTACGACTTGACAAAAATACTGCTGGACAATCATCTTTTAACCAGGTTTGTCTAATATCAAACCATTTTTTGAGCGCTTCAATTGCCTGATGGCCTAGTGGAACTTCTCTTTGGCGGTTACCTTTACCGGTAACTCTAACTAATGCCGAGTGAAGGTTTACATCCATTATATCCAGATTGGTTAATTCAGAAAGTCGTAAACCAGAAGAGTAAAATAATTCAAACATTGCTTTATCGCGAATAATAAGTTCTTCATTTTCATTATTATCCAGCAATAAATCTAATTGTTCGATAGAGGGCACTCGGGGTAATTTTTTGGCCTTTTTAGGCGCTTTGACTCCAACAACCGGATTAAGTTTAACCTTCTTTTGACGTTGTAAATAGGTAAAAAAAGAACGTAAAGAAGAAATTAATCGTGATAATGATGCGCTGGAAGCCCCCTTATTATTACGCAGTGCTATAAACTCTCTAATGACATAAGAATCAACCTTATTCCAGTCATCAATTCCTTGTTCATTTAAATGTTCAAGAAGTAAATTAATATCCCGCTGATAATTAGATTGCGTATGAACAGACAGGTTTTTCTCAAATTTTAAATAATCAATATATTGTTGAATATGAGCTTGCATATTACATGTATTTAACCAAACTATGACTAAATACTTCGGATAAGTTTTGCAAAAATATTGTTCCTACATCCGGGCTAAAATGCTGGGAGTTATTACTACCTAGTATTAAACATCCAAAACAAATATTTTTATCAACATATAAAGGCAGTACTGCCATAGATTTAATAGATACTTGATTCGTTTTATCAAAAGTAATTGAGTCAAAAAATCCGCACACTGGTTCCCGATGATTTACAATTCTCAATAAAGATTTAGCCTCAATCGAATCATTAGCTATGCATATATTATTGCTACAGTTTGACAAACCTTCACTTTCTGTAAAAACCTTTAATTTGATTGCATCTACAGAAAAATGGTGGGTAATTTTTTCTTCAATAACTTTGTATACATCATTAATTGATTGGCTTGAAAGTAAAGCTAATATAAGCTCATGCATTTTTCTTGAAGAAGATTCATTTTCCTTAGCAATAGCAAATAAATCATTTAATTGATTATTCAATTTTTGATTGTTTTTTCTAAGACTATCAACTTGACGCTCAATTAAAGAAATTGTATTTCCATTACTATGAGGAAGTTTTAAGTTGTGTAATAGATTTTGATTTTTCTGAAAAAAGTCGGGATTATTTTGAAGATAATCGATTGTCGTTTTTTCAGCTTTTAATATTTTCGATTCTGAAACAGAACTAGCTTCCGTTACCTGACTTACATTCATAAAATAATTTTCCCCTCATAAACCATTTCTGCACCACCTTTCATCCAAACAGGAAAGTGAGTTCCCTGCCACTCAATATCTAACATTCCACCAGGCAATTGTACCTTAACCTGAGACGCTAATACACCTTGTTGAATACCATTAACCACTGCAGCACATGCTCCCGTGCCACAAGCTAAGGTTTCACCTACGCCACGTTCATAAACTCTTAATTTAATTTCGGTATTTGAAACAATTTCCATAAACCCCACATTAACGCCTTCCGGGAAAAGTGAATCATGGACCAGATATTTTCCCCAATATTGAACAGGAAAGTTATCTACATCGTTAACAACAATACTAATATGTGGATTGCCCATAGAGACTGCTGAGAATTGAATTGTATTGTTATCCAGATCTCTTTGAATTATATAGATTGATTTTTGATCATCAAAACTATATCCATGAGTCAACATAGGTATATCAGATTGATTAAACTTTGGTTCACCCATATTAACCGTTATATTATTTTGATCATAATATAAGCTTATGATTGATTTTTTTGTTTCAACAATAATTGTATCTTTGTCACACAACCTTTTTTTTCTAACATAATAGGCAAAACATCTGGCTCCATTACCACACTGCTCAACTTCATTGCCATCAGCATTGAATATTCTGTATTTAAAATCAGTATTTTCTAAGTTCGTTTCTTCTATCATCAATAATTGATCAAAACCAATACCAAAATGACGATCCCCCATAAATTGAATTTGTTCTTTTGTTAATTGTATATTCCCATTCAGATTATTAATAACGATGAAATCATTTCCCAGTCCATGCATTTTGGTAAAATTTAATTCCATCTTAATATACCTAAATTTTAGACTTTAAGGAGGATAGCTCTGGAAAAAACAATACTAATAAGAGCACAATAAAAAGGACTAAGGACCAACGGAGAGTTTCTTTAGGGAAATTAACACTAGGACTTGATAAAACCAGGCCTAATAATGCAATGAAAACCGAATGTAGACTTCCAATTTTAAAGGCAATAAATCCTGCAAATAAAAAAATAGCCATGACATTATAATTGAGCATATATCGTGGTTGCTTTTTTTTACTATGATTCTCTTTTGACTGTGAAGAATTATCACTCATCAAATAAAACCTCTTAATATTAATTTCCTGTATCATATAATAATTTCAGTGCTTAAACCTAAATTAATCCGTTAAAACTACAAAAAATGAAAAATTTACTTAGTCTTCCTCCATTATCACTTTATATTCACTACCCATGGTGCATCAAAAAATGTCCCTATTGTGATTTTAATTCTCATACAAACACTCAAAGAAATGACTTTGAATATATTGAAGCGCTTATTAATGACTTAAAAAATGATTTACCTTTAGTTTGGGGACGCCCTATCCACTCAATATTTATTGGAGGAGGAACACCAAGTTTAATTTCTTCCAAAGCCATAGAATTACTTTTTAGTCAACTAAGAGCCTTACTTAATTTCTCACCACAAATTGAAGTTACGATTGAAGCTAATCCGGGTGCATCCGATGAAGAAAAATTTAAAATATTTAGCGAACTTGGAATAAATCGTCTTTCAATAGGTGTACAAAGTTTCAATGATCAATATTTACAATCTCTGGGAAGAATTCATTCAGCTAAAGAAGCACACCATGCAATTGAATCTGCAAAAAGTGCAGGCTTTGAAAACATTAATATAGATCTCATGTATGGTTTACCAAATCAAACAATTAAAACAGCATTATGTGATATTGACGAAGCATTAAAATATCAGCCTAATCATTTATCCTACTATCAACTCACCATTGAGCCTAATACACCTTTTTATCATTCGCCACCAATAATTCCAAATGAAGAAGCAAGTTTTGATATTCAGGCAGCCTGTTACAACAAATTAATTAATTCCAATTATTCAAGATATGAAATTTCAGCATGGACTGCCAATCTTGAAAATAAACAATATACCTCAAAACATAATCTTAATTATTGGAACTTTGGCGATTACTTAGGAATCGGCGCCGGTGCACATAGTAAAATAAGTACTATAACTGATAATACAATCATACGAAAAATTAAGCACAAACATCCAAAAGCATATTTAAAGGCCAATCACAAAAATTCACCCGATACCTATGTGCTTGAACAAAACATTATAGATAGTAAAGATTTAATTTTTGAATTTATGCTTAATACTAGTCGCTTAATTAATGGTTTTTCAAGTGAATTATTTACACAAACAACAGGGCTTTCTTTAAATGAGCTGGAACCTTATTTAAAAAAAGCGATTGAACAAGGATTTGTAATAAAAGATAATGATAAGATTATACCAACCGAGCATGGGATCAATTTTTTAAATGATCTGCAACTCATTTTTTTAGATAGTTAATTATATAAAGTGGAAAATTATAATGTCAGTCTGTTATAACACCAACCTTAAAAGTCTAGTTCTTATTCATCAAGGTAAAGTTAGAGATATCTATGAAGTTGATGATAAGCATATGCTTATTATTACAACGGACAGACTCTCTGCATTTGATGTTATCTTACCTACTCCTATTCCAAAGAAAGGTGAAATTTTAACAGCCGTGTCGAATTTATGGTTTAAAAAGTTTGAATCTTTAATACCTAATCATTTATCAACTATAAAACTTGAAAATGTGATTACTGATAAAGATGAGTACGAACTGTTAAAAGATCGCTCAATCATAGTTAAAAAAGTCAAAGCACTGCCAATTGAAGCCATTGTTCGTGGCTATATCATTGGTTCAGGCTGGAAGGATTATCAGAAAAATGGTGAAATTTGTGGCATAAAACTTCAACCTGGACTGCAATTAGCAGAAAAATTACCCGAAGCTATTTATACTCCTTCTAGTAAAGCGGCTGTTGGTGATCATGATGAGAATATTAGTTTTAATGAGACCGTTAATCTCGTAGGAAAAGACCTTGCTGAACAAATCAAACAAGTCAGTATTCAGTTGTACTCTCAGGCATCTGAATATGCCTTAGAAAGAGGGATTATTATAGCTGATACAAAATTTGAATTTGGTGTTGATGAAACCGGGCAGTTAATATTAATTGATGAAGCTATTACACCAGACTCATCCCGATTTTGGGATAAATCACAATATAAAGTTGGTGTTAGTCCAAATAGCTATGATAAGCAGTATGTTAGAGATTATCTTGAAAACTTAGTTAAAGAAGGTTTATGGAATAAAGAAGTCCCCGGACCAGAATTACCTGATGAGATTATTGAAAATACTTCTGATAAGTATCTATCTGCCTGGAATTTACTGAAAAATCATTATTAACGACTTTAATAAATTCAGACAACAAGAATATTGTATTGGCTAGTTAATTATTAAGCCTAATTTAACTTATTTTTCTGGAGCTTTGTATGTAACTACAGTTTCAATAATAGGTATCTGGATCAAACTATAGGAACCTCCACCGTCTCCAACATTTACTCTTGTTTCAAGGATACCGGTATTATCTTTCTCGATTCTTGTAGAACCATCTCCAGGATCGCTTTCATCAGAAACACTCTTATCTACATAAGCTGAATAGCTAACTAAACCAGGATCAATTCTTACATCAGCATTTGTACTATAGATTGTATAAAGTTCTGTACCAACAACTTTACCTGCATCACCATCTGCATCAAATGTTATCGTTGTTCCTATTGGTAACACTTGTTCGTTTTGTGCGCCAACAATTACAAAAGTAAAAGAGGCAGGCAATTCAACTGATGATACATCAACTGAATAACAGCTTATAACTGAATTACATCTAACTTCTCCATTTATTTCAAGACTTTTTAATGCCGGGGAATCTTCAGCCATTATTAAAACTAAGCTTTCACGAACTGATATAGATTTTTCACCGCAAATAAAAGCATGTTTACAACCATGTCCATTGTATTTATTATCTCCAGTGTCAAAAATTGAATTTTGATTAAAGTCAAAAAATACTTCAAAAGCTGAGTCAAATTCACCATTTTCATTAATATCCAAGAAAGCCTCATCCATATCAGTAAAAGTATCTACCGTACCAGTATCTGCTGAAGAATCAAAAATTCCATTGCTATTTCTATCCAAAAATGACTCTTCTCCCTCTACAGTAGCCAAGATTGTTGTACGGCCAACATTATCACCGTCTAAGCTTTGTCTAGGCTCTTGACTAGTCCAAACTACAGAACAGGAACCATCAATTACTGTACAATTAGGCTCAATTGCTCCTAATTCTGTAGTAAACGTTACAGAAGTTCCATCTTGAACACGATTATTAAATCGATCTGCCAATCTAGCGGTAATGATAACCTCGGCACCATCAATATTCCATGCTCTTGGATTAAATTTATCCGCAGATAATGAGAAACTATCCTGATCTGGAATTCCAGTACCAATTGATATTGCATTAGATATTGTCGCCACTTCAGGATCTGTATCGAGTATACTTGCAGTAACTCGTATACTCGTAATTACGGTTCCTGAGTATACTTTAACTGCCACCTCACCATTAGAATTACTTGTTTGAGAACTGGATTCGAGCTTGATATCTCCAATTGTTGTATTAATGGCAAACTTGACATCAACACCTGATAATGGTGCTCCATTACTACTCAAAACTAAAAAGGTTAATGTTGAAAATTCAGGCAGACCAACTGAATTTCCTGTTCCTTTTAATGCAATTAGATCATGAGATGCTGATTTAAATTGAATCGCGCGTGAACTTGGTTGAGCGATTATAAGCTGTGTATTAGCTAACATTTCTTCATTTTGAATTATAACAGATGCTGATATTGTATCTACACCAACACACCCATTAGCTATATAATCAGTAGTAGCTCTACCATTAATATCTGTTTTAACAATGGTTGAAGAAAATTGAGCCTGTGAATTTATTTCACACTCTGAAGTGAACTGAACAATTGCTTCAGGTATAGGGTTATTTAATGAATCTACAAAATCTACAAAAACGGAAGTCTGCCCATCAAATGCGATAGAATTAGAAGATAATCCCACTATGCCATTATAAAATTCATCATCTAATTTATTACCAAAGCTAACAGTTGTTGTTGTTGGTTCTTGAACTGTACTAGTTGTTGTAGATTCATCATCAGAAGTAGGATTATTACAACCTAAAATAGTCAAACTGAAAAGGAAGAAATAAACCAGTGTAGTGAATTTTGTTACTATATGTATATTCATTATTCAAATAAACTCTAATATTAGCATTTTAAAATTAACCACCAGATTACATGTTTAATTATCTTAATGGAATAACTTTAAAAATAAGGATAGTCTCTTAGAAGAGAATAGAAAAAATGGCTTAAATTTGCAAGTATTTAATTAACTAATAAATCTTTAAATAAATTATGTTCTAAATATATTGTATCTATCACAATCTATATTGCTAAATACGTAAGAGAGATATGATGAAAAAAATGTGTTGAGCCGCTTCAATGTGTGGTTTGGCTTCAACAATGTTCCCAGAAACTCTGTATATCCTATAACGATTTTCTCATTAAAGTAGGTCAGGTTATCTAAACAGAATTCTGACTCATCAAGACTCTAGGGTAAACTAAAATATCAGATTAGCCAAGAACGTAACGTTTAGATAAACAATGTATTAGAAATTATCTGGAACAACTGAGGCAATAAAAGTCTGCTTGAATAAATAACCTCTGGCACCGGAATTACTGCATGACATCGTAGCTAATACTAGTAATAAGTATCAATCTGCTCTGTCATGCTTAATTCATTAATATGGTTTGCTGAATCCTACAAGCGCTTTAATATTAAATTAAGTTTATCTTTTAATTAAAAATATCCATCACATGCAGCGGTACCATTTGAAATGTTAACCGTTGTCTCTATGGTCTCAGTTGCAGTACCAAAATTAAGTGTTCTAGTCGTTTCTTCCCACTTACTAACTTGACCTGGAGGTGCTTTATTCTCACTATTTACATCACTCGCAGCTACTGGCAATGTATCTCTTAGACTATCAATAAATTCAGTTCCAGCTACATTTGTTGCAGCAGTTAATTCGAAATCAACATACCCTCCGTAATTTTTAGCATAGACTATATCAAATTCTACTGTACCATCATCTCCAGTTATAACCGTTCTGGGAACAGCGGCAACATTCCCTGGGTCTAAGATTCCATTTATCGTCTGATTATCTTCACCAACATCTAAAATACCATTATCATTTAAATCTTCACTAGGAAAAGTA